>JAGLPW010000038.1 GCA_023137125.1 Candidatus Cloacimonadota bacterium
ATCTCTCCAATGAAGATCCAGATAATATCTGTAAGCCTGAACGTAGTTTTAGATCCAATTTTCATTTTTGGTTTTGGTTTCATGCCCAGGATGGAAACAGTTGGAGCTGCTCAGGCAACCTTGATCTCAAGAGTGGTTGCAGCCGGTTTGGCAGTGTACTACCTTAAAAGGAAAACAAAACACATAATTCCAAATTTACAAGAATTGAAACCCGACAAAAAACTTCTTAAAAAGATATTTGATATTAGCATTCCAGCTTCTGTCGCCCACTCAATTACAAGTTTCGGATTCATTATTCTGCAGGGATTTGTTAATACTTACGGAACTTTAGTAATTAGTGTGTTTTCAATTGGAAATAGAATGATGGGACTCTTCATGATGCCGGCGATGGGTATTAGCAATGCACTTGCAACAATGGTGGGGCAGAACCTGGGTGCAAAAAAAGTATCTCGAGCTGTGAAAAGTGTGAAAGTAGGGATGGTGCTGGTCTTGCTGATAATGTTAGTTGGGTGCTCACTTCTTTATTTCTTCGGATCGACCCTTACAAGATTCTTCATAAATGATCCGGCAATTGCAGGTGTAGGGGATAGGATGTTCAAAGTTGTCTCATTTGCCGCTCTCATTTTCAGTGTGTTATTTGTTTTTATGGGAGTATTCAACGGATCCGGGCATACAAAACCAACAATGATCCTAAATATTTCAAGACTGTGGTTTTTGCGTATCCCACTGGTGTTCATACTCTCGGGCAAGATCCTTGAATATGCATTTATCCGCGATAGCTTCCTAAACGAAATACTTACAAAACTATCAATCCCGCTTTCAACTCATTCCTATGATGCGCTTTGGTGGTCAATGCTCATTAGTAATATTTTCACAACTATCTTGGCTGTAATTATCTATCGACAAGGAAAATGGAAAAAAGGAAGTATATAATAACCATGAGGAATATGGAAAAGAAAAATTCAAAATTAGTAATGGAAAATAAAAAAAATGAAATATTGGAAGTGTTTTTTGAGATCCAGTCATTAAAGAATCTTTTCAGGCAGGGTTGGTTGAAAAATAGAGTTGAAAAGAAATTCTGTGAAAGTGTTGCAGATCATAGCTTTTCAACAGCAATGTTGGCTTGGTTGATCGCAGATGAGTATTTGCCCGAACTTGATATTATAAAAGTACTTAAATACTCTCTCATCCATGAAATAGGTGAGATCTACGCTGGAGACATAACTCCGGAAGATAATATAACTGATTCCAAAAAATATGAACTTGAAGTTGCATCAGTAAAAAAAGTATTCAGCAAATTAAAATATGGAGATAAATACATTAAACTTTGGGAAGAATTTGAGAATGCAGAAAATAAGGAAGCAAAATTCATTAAGCAGATAGATAGGCTGGAAATGGCATTACAAGCGCATTATTATGAGAAGAAATTAAGTTTGGATCTACAAGATTTTAGGAATTCAGCAAAAAAAGTTTTGAAAGATGAAATTCTTAAGGATTTATTACAAAGTTTAGAGTAATGTAATATAATGTGTCATGCTGAGCGGAGACGAAGCATAGTTATATTGTTTTTTCTCCTTCGATAAACTCAGGATGACAAAAATTAATAATCAAAGTGATGCTTTGATCTCATCTAAAACAATTCTAGCTTCCGCAATATTTGTTAATAAACCATCCAACATTTCACAGCTGTAATCGGGGCAATATGCACAATTCTCATAACCTTTCTCTAAACAACATTTTCTTATCTCGCATTCAAGACAATGATTGAATTTGATCCCATCAGTCAGGCATCCAGCACAGTTTATATCTTCAGTTTTAATATTTGCACCATAGATCGTTGACCAGAATTCGGCTGTTTTTGCTCGAAGTACATCATCATTTTTAATTGTTGCTTTATAGGCAAAACATCCACTACAAACAAGACCGCAGGCAGCTACAATTTTTTCCATTCCTACTCCTTAATCTCCTATAAAACTTCTATTATCTCTTCTTTTCTAATATTTTCCAGGTTGCTGTAAACTCCTCTATTTTCTTCGGGAAGAAGTTCTGCCAGCCTGTACATAACTTGATCTGTAAAATATTTACGCTTGCTATGATCTGCTTTTCCGGCTGGATGAAGAATGATTGGAGTTCCAACTTTAAATGTGAATTTTGTTCTTCGGAAAGATTTCAGGTTTTCACCAATATGCTCTCCACCAAAATGTACAACCGGTATAATGGGAACTTTGGAACGTAATGCAATGCTGATAACTCCGGGTTTTCCCATACGAAGCTTGCCATCGTGGCTACGTGTGCCCTCTGGTGCAATAACTAGGAAACAACCATCTTTAAGCACTTTCCTTGATTGACGGAAAGTATCGATAGTTTGACCTTCTCGATCGATAGAAATGCCTTCCCATGTATTTGCCATCCATTTCAAAAAGCCGCCTTTCCACGTTTCCTTTTTTGCAATTCCAATAACTTTTCTGGGAAGCAAGTGTGTATATATCATTGGCACTTCCAGGAAATTCGTGTGATTCATTGCTATTATGTATGGACCCTTTAATGGAATTTTGTCTAATTGTTCTGCGTCTACTTTACAAATAATTCTTAGAAGTATATGAATTGTGGCTGTTACAACTTTACCGGCTAAATTCAACTTAAATCCCTTTTATGATATTCAGGGCGTTAGGAATACAACTGATCTCCAGTAATTTACCTTTCTCGCAAATCGTTTCACCATCAGCATGAACAGCCATACTACCATTTATGGCATTAAGTGTGATCGATGAGATGAGAGCTGTCTTTGTATTATCAAGCGTATCTTGTGTTCCTTTTGTATAATGAAACATTGTTTGTAAAAGTTTTCGCCGGGTTCCCTGCTTAGTCATACACAAATTCAGAAGACCGTCATTGTTCTTCCCGTCCGGAGCCATGAAGAAAGTACCGCCCATTCTGCGACCGTTCATTATTGAAACGAGAGCAGGAGTATAAACTCCTTTTTCACCATTGATCTCCATTTCTATTTCAGGGGCAGCGGGATAAGTTATTAAAGTTTTTAATGCACCGATCATGTAACCGGCAGCACCGTGAATATGCTTCATCTTGGCTGCTTCTAATCCAACTATCGTATCAAAGCCAACACCTATTCCATTTCCAAAATATCGTCCGGCTGGATAATCTCCACCTTTTATTAAACCAACATCAATTGGTTGGATGTTTCCTTTTTTAAGTGCATTTAGACAATCTTCAAGAGAAGCTGGGACACCGGCACCAAAAGCAAAATCATTTCCACGTCCAATTGCAAGAACGCCAAAAATTGGAGTAAGTTCAGGTTTATTGTTTTTAGCCTGCATTAATCCGTTGATGACTTCATTTATAGTTCCATCTCCACCGGCAGCAATAATTGCAGTTTCCGGGTCTTTACATAATTCTTCTGCTAAAGCTATTGCATGCCCTATCTCTTTTGTTGTATGGATTTCATAATTTAAATTGTTATCATATAAATACTGTTTAATTATCGGAAGCTTTTTTATGGCGTTCCCCTTTCCGGCTGTTGGATTAAATATCACAGAAAAATGTTTGATGTCAGAAATTCCCATTTACTACTCCTTCTTTACAAATTCGATAATTGTTTTAGTAGAACCAGGAAGACCATTCCAACCTTCATATTTTAAGAATAAGCCATCTGAAGTGCGAAACCAGTAATGACCGGACCAAAACTTAGAACGAAGTCCAGCTGCGCTTATTTTAACCTTAATGGTATGATATTGTTTACCTTCGATAGTTATAACTTCGGTGCCGGCTTTTTCTGCCTGCATTTTTTCACCTTTAAATTTATCGAGACGAATGATCCAGTATTCGATCTTTTCTATATCCCCTAAAGCAAATTCGGATAAAGAGTATGACATCGACTGTTTCCATGGGCTCTCATCGAGCTTAATTATTGTATCGATAATTTTTTCACCGGAAATTCCTTTTAGTATTATGTTTCTTCCATCTTTAATTATGGAAAGATCTATATTATTTGCGCTGTCTTTTTGTGTGAATTTTTGTGTTGTCCCATCGAAATTGTAATAATTTATCTGCTCTTCTGCTTCTTGTCTGAAAATATACAAAATTAATGAATCTGTGGTTGTGGTGCTGAATGAAGAATAATAAATATCCTTACCAATTGTTATTTTGTAATTGTTTGTGGTTTCACTAAAGAGTAAAATTGGAAGGAACAAAAAAAAGAAAAGATATTTTTTCATTAGTTAACCGGAATAAGATCAGAAATCGGAAGTTTAAAAAGTTCCATTTGCTCACTTGTGATAATTAGATCGTCACCATCAAAGCAAACAGCTTCACACTGATTAGCAGTTATTGGCAGCCAGCTTATCATGCCGTTAAAATAATCTCCATCCTCTGTTTCAAAAACCCAGATATTATTATAAGTGAGAACTGCCAGTTTTGTTCCATCAATTGATGCATCGGCAGCCGTAACCATTCCACCAATTTCAAATGTCCCAATTCTTGTTATCGGATTGATCTTCAATTGATCTAAACTATCGAACCTGTAAAGATGTGTTTGAGTGTCTGCACGGTGCTTGGTGAGAAGATATAAATTGTCTTTTGCCCAAAAGACGGCTTCACAATCATAGTTATTTGGAACAGCAGGAAATACTTTTTGTTCAGGATAATAGAATTTTATTGTTTGGAAAGATGTTGTGTTTCCGGTTGCATATGGAATTGGATCTTTTATAACATGAATAGCAAGATCTTTCCTAGTATTAAAATTGTTACCTGTATCGCATATATAAAGGTTTCCGGCATTATCGACTGCCATTTCTTCCCAGTCGATATTTATAGCATTACCGATAAAGATGCCGCCATCTTTTTCTTTGTACCACTCAGCCCGGTATAATTCACCCTTGCTGTTAAATGGGAAGATGCGGTTGTTGCAGCCAGAATCGTTCAATGTCCAGTATACATCATCCCAAACTCTACTCTTTACAATAGCAGATGATTCTTCAATATCAGCAAAATCAAATGTTGCATAAGGTGTTAATTTAACAGTTTCTTTTTCTGGAAGTGTTACAGAGATCACTTCAGCAGATATGATTGTGATGGTGAAGATTAAAAGTGTGGTAATAATTATTTTTTTCATGGTTGCTCCTTTAACATGTCAAATGCAATCCTGCGATAACATTTCTATCAGAACTTATTTGATTGTATATTTCAATTGCTTTTTTTGTTTTTTCTTCTATTAATTCAATATTTCTATTTTTCAATTCTAAGGTCACATTTGTGTGGATCTTCATTAAGCCGTAAGAACCTGTACCAATAATAATTGTATCCGGATTATATTCCAGTATCTCATTAATATCTGCTAATTGTAGTAAATGACCCTTTAATCGTCGCCATGAACTAGAAACCCTATCAGCAAAGATAATCACATCTGAATTGTATTCTTTTCCATCAATTACGATATTGCCAAAGTAATAAGAGTCGATCTTCATATTATAAAATATATTTACTCAAATCTTCGTTTTTAATGATTTTATCGAGCTTATTCTTAACTTTGGCTTTAGTTATAGTAACTGTTTTAATTTTAGGATCAGGCATATTAAAGAGATGGTCGTCTAAAAGAGAATTCATGATCGTATGAAGTCTTCGCGCCCCGATATCTTCCATTTTCACATTTGCTTTTGCTGCAAAATTTGCGATCTCTTCCACAGCGTCTTCATTGAATTTAAGTTTTACACTTTCTGCTTTGAACAATGCAATATATTGCTTTGTTAAAGAATTTTTCGGATAAAGCAGAATTTTATGCAGATCATCTTTAGAAAGGCTATGCAACTCTTCGCGAATAGGGAAACGTCCCTGTAATTCCGGAATAAGATCAGATGGTTTTGAGGTTGTAAAAGCACCTGCTGCAATAAACAAAATATGTGAAGTATCAATTAATCCATGCTTTGTCGGTACATTTGATCCTTCAACGATAGGGAGGAGGTCGCGCTGAACACCGGAACGAGAAACATCGGCCCCCGTTCTATTTTCATTACCTGCAATTTTATCAATTTCATCAATAAAAATAATTCCATTATCTTCAACACGTTTTTTCGCTTCTGTTTTTACGATTTCAGGATTTACAAGTTTTCTGGATTCTTCTTCAATCAGCAATTTGTAAGCTTCATCAACTTTAACTTTCTTTTTTTTCTCACCTCTTTTCAAAGGTATTATGCCAGCCATGATCTCACCGATTGGAATTTCGAAACCTTCAGCTCCGGCATGAGAAAATAGATCAATTTGTGGAACTCGTCTTTCAGATGAAATTTCTACTTCTCTGTTATTCAATTCTCCAGAATCAAAAAGTATTTCCATTTTCTTGCGAATGCGTTGATATCTCTCTTCTTTTTTCTTAATATCTTCTTCAGTATCTTGTGGATTAATTGGATTTTTAGGATAAAGAATATCAACAATTCGTTTGCGCGCTTTAACTTTTGCCTGAACCTGTACTCGTTCTGTCATCTCAATACGAACATCGTTCAAAGCAATGTTCATCAGTTCGCGAACCATGGATTCAACATCCCTTCCTACATAACCAACTTCTGTAAATTTGGAAGCTTCCACTTTAATGAATGGCGCATTTGCCAAACGGGAAAGTCTGCGTGCTATTTCTGTTTTTCCAACTCCTGTTGGCCCGATGAGGATAATATTGTTGGGCATGATCTCCTGCTGCAGATCACCTTCTACTTGCTGTCTTCGCCAGCGGTTACGTAGAGCAATTGCCACTGCACGTTTTGCTTTATCTTGTCCAATTATGTATTTATCAAGTTCTTCTACAATTCTACTTGGTGTGAATTTTTCCATCAAATTTCCTCGATCATTATATTGTTATTTGTGTAGATGCATATGTCAGCTGCGATCTTTAAAGAGCGTTCAACAATTTGGGAAGCTGACAGCTCCTTATTTTCAACAAATGCCTTTGCAGCAGCAAGCGCATAATTTCCACCTGAGCCTATTGCAATAATTCCTTCATCAGGTTCCAATACATCACCGGTACCGGAAATTAATAAAAGCGTTTTTTTATCTGCCACGATGATCATTGCTTCTAATCTACGCAGTATTTTATCAGAGCGCCAATCCTTTGCCAGTTCAACAGCAGCTTTTTTCAAATTACCTTTATGCTCTTTTAATTTACCTTCAAATTTTTCAAATAGCGTGAATGCATCTGCAGTTGCTCCAGCAAATCCAGCAATCACTTTGCCATCATATAATCTTCTGATCTTCTGAGCGGTTGCTTTCACTACAGTATTACCTAAAGTGACCTGTCCATCGCCACCAACAGCTACTTTCTCCTTTATTTTTACGCCAAGAATAGTTGTCCCATGCATATCTTTCATATATAAATCCTCATACTTTTATTTCTTAGGATTTTCTTGTTCTTTAGCTTCTTTTTCTTCTTGTTCTTGTTCTCGATCTTGATCTTGATCTCGCTCCTCAGCTTCTTTTTTTGCTTTTTCTTCTCTTAGCTTTTTCATTTTTTCGGCTTTCTTTTTTGCAGCTTCCTTTTTTGCAATTTTTTCAGCTTTTTTAATCTCATCATTTATTGCTTTGATCTTCATAAACTGTTTTTCCACTATTTCTTTATCTGATCCACTAATGAACGGAAGACTTAATTCAAATATTTCCCCTGCATCGAGTGTTTCTTTAAGCAGCAATTCTTCTGCTAAAGTTTCTAAAAGTTTACGTTTGTTGTTGAGGATTTCTAAACTTTTCTTATGAGCATCTGTGATTAAGCGTTTGATTTCGCTGTCGATAAGTTTAGCTGTTTCTTCACTTATTTGATCGTGTTGTGAAATATCTCTACCAAGAAATATCTGAGTTTGTTTTTTAGCTAAGGCAATGGGACCGATCCGATCACTCATCCCCCAATTACAAACCATTTGTTTTGCTATTTCAGTAGCACGTTCAATATCATTTGAAGCACCGGTAGAAATATCATTGAATATGATCTCTTCAGCTGAACGTCCTCCCAGTAAACCTATTAATGATTGTTCCATATAACTTTTAGAATAATAAGTTTTATCTGTTTGCAGGAAGTGAGTAGCACCTCCTGTAAAACCTCTGGGAATGATCGTTACTTTGTGTATTGGTTCAACCTTGTTTAAGAACATTGAACAAAGTACATGACCTATTTCATGAATTGCAGTTATCTTTTTATCTTCTTCAGTAATAACCTTACTCTTTCTTGCTTTCCCTAAAGTAACTTTATCTTTTGCTTCTTCAAAGTCATCCATCTCGATCTGTTTTTTACCATTTCTGGCAGCCATTAAAGCGGCCTCATTAACTAAATTGGCAAGATCTGCACCACTGAAGCCTGGAGTAACCCGAGCAATAATATTTAATAAGACACCTTTTGATATTGGTAATTTTCTTGTATGAACTACTAATATTGCTTCTCTACCTTTAATGTCCGGGAGGTCTACAACTATTTGTCTATCAAAACGTCCCGGACGAAGTAATGCTGGATCGAGTACATCAGGTCTGTTTGTAGCAGCAATAATAATAACCGAATCATTAGGATCGAAACCATCCATCTCAACCAGAAGCTGGTTCAAAGTCTGTTCTCTTTCATCATGACCACCACCAAGCCCAGAACCACGATGTCTTCCAACTGCATCGATCTCATCGATAAAAGCAATGCAAGGTGCAGTTTTCTTGGCATTAGCAAACATATCACGAACACGAGATGCACCAACACCAACGAACATTTCTACAAAATCGGAACCACTGATACTATAGAATGGAACATTCGCCTCTCCTGCTACTGCTTTTGCCAGTAAGGTTTTTCCTGTTCCGGGTCTTCCAAGAAGTAAAACTCCTCTGGGGATCCTGCCGCCAAGTTTTTGGAATTTCTTAGGGTTTTTTAAAAACTCAACAATTTCTTCTAATTCTTCTTTTGCTTCATCAACCCCAGCTACATCTTCAAATGTAACTTTAGTTTCTCCATTAACATTAAGTTTAGCTTTGCTTTTCCCAAAGCTAAATGCCTGACTTGCTCCACCTCTCATTCCCCGCATCAGGAAAATCCAGATTCCAATAAAAATAAGGAATGGAAACCAGGAAAGTAACATTCCAATCAATTTGTTTGGCTTATGTGAATAAACTTGAATTCCTGTATCTGTAAGTTGTTTTACAAGATCAGGATCTTTGAAAGGCAAGTAGGTTGAAAATTTCTGTCCTTCCATATTAGTTATGGTTACATTTTTTTCATTAAATCCCACTTTTTGCACTTCACCGCGCTTAACCATCTCCAAGAAGTCAGTATATGTTATTTCCTGAACTCTTTCACCGTTCATCCTGCTCATTTGGAACATAACGACTACCAATAACACAAGCACGATCCAAAAAGTAATAGTTTGTGATCTCTTCATTTTGGGAAATTGATTTGTACTCTTTTTTTTATTATCATTTTGTTTTTGTTGCATTATGAATAAATCTCCTTTTTGAGAATTCCAATATATGGAAGATTTCTGTATTTCTGGGCATAATCAAGTCCATAACCTACAACGAATTCATTACCTACTTCAAACCCTGTATAATCTATTTTTATATCGATTTTATGCGCTTTGGGTTTATCCAGTAATGTACAAATTTTTACTGAAGCAGGATTATGCTGCATAAAATATTCATCAAGATATTTTAATGTTAAACCGCTATCAACTATATCTTCAACAATAATTACGTCACGATTAGAAATATCTACATCGATATCTTTCTTAATTCTTACAACTCCAGATGACTTTGTGCTGTCACCATAACTGGAAAGTGACATGAAATCGAGTTCAACATGAATAGTTATGTTCTTCATCAGGTCTGATAGAAAAACTATTCCACCCTTAAGAATGCAAATCAGAACGGGGATTTTACCAATATAATCTTTAGATATTTGTTCACCTAACAGTTTAACCATATCTTGTATTTCTTCTTTAGTTTTTAATACTTTCTCAATATCATTTCGCATAATTATATGCAGTAAGAAATTTCTTACTCCTCCTATTTTCTATTAACTCTTTCGGCTGCTCTCATTTTTTTAGTAGCCATTCTTTCTATCCTGATCTGCAGGATATTCTGCGTTTGTTCAGAAGTAACAACTCTATTGTCTAAACGATGACCTGCGAGCCATATTATTTTCTCTTGATCGCAGAAAATTAACACCTTATCTCTGTCAAATTTAGGGACTTTTTCGTCAATCAAAAAATCCTTTAATTTTTTACTGTGCTGCATGCCAAGAGGATAAAATCGATCTCCTGGTTTTCTGTGTCGAATAATAATAGGAAAACTTGTTTTATCAAGATCGATATATGCTACATTTTTATCTTCAAATAAATTGCGTTTGTTAGGCATTTTTTTTAGTTTCTTCATAATAATTCGATAGTCTTCAAAAGTAAATCGGCTGCGAAGTGATGTTATCTCTTTTTCATTTTCTATGTTCACTGTTTTCGAAATATCTATATTTGTGAAGATAAGTTCATCGTATTCTTTGAACACAAAAACATTATTTGGAAGGAAAATTTGTTTAGAACCATCTGAAGTTAATAAGTTTTCGATCTCAATAAAGTTATTATGATAAAAATCTTTTGAGTCTCCGTTTATTCTTGAATAAGCTTCTTTATAAACATAATACCGCAACACCGATTTAGTTTTTTTAATAATTCTTGATGATAATACACATTTGTTTTTTGAGTGTTTGATCTGAGCTTTTAAGAATCTTCTCGTTGCAAGTGATTTTAAAATATCATCAGTTTCAGAAAAAATCTCAGCTGTTTCATATAATTTAGTAACAACATTCGGGTTTAAATGTTCTTTTATCCAGGGTATCATCTGGTTACGGATCTTGTTCCTTGTATAAGTGTTATCTTTATTGGAGAGATCCTCGCGCCACTCTATACCTTCAGATTCTAAATAGGAAACAAGATCTTCTCTGCAAAAACTGAGCAATGGATGAACTATATCATCAGTAATGGGTGAAATTCCCTTAATACCTGTATAACCGGATCCTCTGAACAGACGGAATAATAGAGTCTCTGCCTGGTCTTCTCGATTATGACCTAATACGATCTTTTGAATTTTATATAATTTGCGAAGGCTGTTAAAATAATTAAACCTTATTTCTCTCGCATGATTCTCTACATTAGTGTTTGATTTGATATTTACATTTTTCACAACAAGAGAAATATTACGATCAAAACAAAACTTTCTCACAAACTGTTCATCAAGTTGCGAATCATCTCCACGAAGGCTATAATTCACATGTGCAGTAAGAATTGAATAGCCATATTTAGATTTCAAATGCCAAAGAGCTAATAGAAGGGCTGTGGAATCTGCACCACCGGAAAAACCTACAAGTATCTTCTCTCCGCTTTTAAAAAGTTTGTGCTTAACAGAGTATCGTTCAAATCTCTCGATAAAACCGTTCAAATTCATTTTTGCATCCTTAATGAGTAATTATTTACTTTACCATTAACATTTTCAAGTTTTAATTAGGAATTCAATGTGTCAAATAAAAAGCTTGTAAGAATTTGTGCACTTAGTTTTGTGGTTAAGAATTTTAATAAAAAAATAGATAAGGAGCTAATTATGAAGAAGTTACTACTTTTAGGTGACGAAGCTATTGGTCAAGGTGCTCTGGACGCAGGATTATCAGGCGCTTACGGCTATCCGGGAACTCCTTCTACGGAGATAATTGAGTATATTCAACGAAATCCGGAAGCTAAGGAGAGAGGAGTTCACAGAACCTGGTCTGCAAACGAAAAAACGGCAATGGAATCTGCACTTGGAATGTCATACGCTGGTAAAAGAACAATAATAACTATGAAACATGTGGGTCTCAATGTGGCAGCAGATTCATATATGAATTCCGCACTTACAGGTGCAAATGGTGGGGTTATAGTAGCAGTTGCAGATGACCCTTCAATGCATTCATCCCAAAATGAGCAAGATTCACGATTCTATGCAAAATTTGCATTAATGCCGGCTTTCGAACCATCCGATCAGCAGGAAGCATATGATATGCCCAGGCTTGCTTATGAAATTTCCGAAAAATATCATCTACCTGTTATGTTGCGTTTAACTACCAGACTTGCTCATTCTAGAGCGGGTGTGGTAAGAAGTAATGTTTTAGAAGAAAATAAAATGCATTTACCGGAGAATAAAGATCAATTTATGCTTCTACCTTCCTTTGCCAGAAAAAAATACAAACATTTATTAGAGATTCAAAAAGATCTGGAAATGGAATCAGAAAATTCACAATTTAATAAATATATTCAAGGTTCAGATAAAAGCATGGGCATTATTGCCTGCGGTTTAGCATATAACTATTTAATGGAAAATTATAATGATTGTAATTATCCAATATTAAAGATTGGTCAATATCCGCTTCCTAGAAAACAAATTGAAAGAATCTTAAGTGAATGTGATGAAATTCTTATTCTGGAAGAAGGAATGCCGTTAGTAGAAGAGATGCTGAAAGGATATTTGGGAAATCCAAAAATTCACGGACGATTGGATGGAACACTGGATAGAGATGGTGAATTAAATCCAAAGAAAGTTAGAAAAGCCCTGGGACTTCCCAAACTTTCAAGTAAAGATATTCCTGAATTAGTTGCTGGAAGGCCACCTGCACTTTGTGTTGGCTGCCCTCACACCGATTCTTATAAATCATTAACTGAAGCTCTGGAAGAATATGGCAAAGGTCATGTGTTTTCTGATATTGGATGCTATACTTTGGGTTATTTACCACCGCATAATGCGATTGATACTTGTGTTGATATGGGCGCTTCTATTTCTATGGCTATTGGTGCTGCGGATGCTGGATACTTTCCGGCTGTAGCTACAATTGGAGATTCTACTTTCGGACACTCTGGAATTACAGGTCTTCTGGATGCTGTAGTTCATAGATCTAATGTTGTGATTGTCATTTTAGACAACGATATAACAGCAATGACCGGGATGCAAGATTCTCAAGTAAATGGTAGAATAGAACAGATCTGTGAGGGAATTGGAGTTGAAAAAGAACACATCAGAGTTATTAATCCGCTTTCAAAATATCATGAAGAAAATGTGAAAGTGTTCAAAGAAGAAATTGCATACAACGGCGTTTCTGTAGTTATCCCTCGAAGACCTTGTATTCATGTTTATTCAAAAAAGAAAAGGCAATAGGAGCTTAAGATGAAAAAAGATATAATTCTTGCAGGAGTTGGTGGTCAAGGAATTCTTTCTATTGCTGCAATTATTGGAACAGCAGCTATTGAAAGTGGTCTACATCTGAAACAAGCAGAAGTTCATGGAATGAGTCAAAGAGGTGGAGATGTACAATCCCACCTTAGAATTTCTGATAAACCCATTCATTCTGATCTAATCCCAAACGGAGGAGCAGATCTGATAATTAGTGTGGAGCCAATGGAATCTTTGCGCTATTTACCGTATTTATCTGAAAATGGTTGGCTGATCACGAATACAAAAGCTTTCGTAAATATTCCCAATTATCCAAATTATGATGATTTGATGAATACCATAAGAGCTTTTCCAAATCATATTTCTCTAGATGCCGATGAAATTGCGAAAAATATTGGTTCACCACGTTCAATGAATATGGTCGTTCTAGGTGCAGCATCAACATTTTTGGATCTACCTTACGAAAAACTGGAAGAAGGAATTAAAATAATATTTGGAAGAAAAGGTGAAAAAATTGTGGAAGCAAACTTGAGCGCAATGCAAGCAGGAAGGGAAATTGCTAAGCAAAACAAGTAATAAAAACTAAAATAAAAGGCACCACGAGGTGCCTTTTATTTATTAACGAATATTTTATTCTAATTAAATTAATAGATCATTTTTTGAAAACATTTTAGTATAACTTTTTGAATCTTTAGAACGTCGTCCACCAATTCGACCACTTTTTCTTCTGTCAGGTGTGCCAAATCTAGCCTTATGAACACTTATAACAAAACCATCCATATCAGATTTATCAAGGCTTAAGATTGCTAATTCTGCTTCATTCTCAAAAGGCATTTCTGCAAAGGCCACTTCATTTTCAACTATTACTGATTCTACTTTTCCAAATTCTTCCAATCTTACGCGTAAATGATCTTGAGTTATTTCTTTACAAATATTTCCAATGAAGATTTCCATTTTATCTCTTAATTTATCCTTACAATTAGCTAGATAATTCAGGAAGATCAGTTTGTCGTCTTCCTCCATGCCTGGCTGATGCTCTTCTGTCGTTATTCCTAAAACGAGCTTGATGTACACTTAGCACATGACCAAAATGTTCTTTATTATCAAGAGCTGAAATAGCATCCCATGCTTCATTCTCATTCGGCATGTCAATAAATGCAAATGCTTTCCACTCACCATTTATTCTGTCGATAAGAATATTAACAGATTGAACATCTCCATAATCTGAGAATAAAGATCTTAAGATTTCTTTTCCTACATCACGGGTCATATTACCAACAAAAATTTTCATCATTACTTCTCCAAATTTGCATTTTACAATTTCAGCTTATACTGAACACTGTCTGAATTTTTAGAGTCTTTATTCTTATGTCAAGAATAACTTTTTTCTTTACATATTTATCATCTTAACTCGTATAGATATAGAGTTGATTATGGAGGCTAATAATGAAAAAAGTATTAACGTTATTGATTATACTTATTCTTATAGGAGCATGTGCAAGACAATCTGATTTGACCGTTTATAATGATACAGAGCAATCAATAAGGGTTGTTCTTGGAAGTACAATTCACCGGCTTTATCCAAATGATCCTCCAGCTGTCGAAACGTGTTATCTGAATTCTTTTATTTTATTTGGTGAAACCAAAAAAGTTCCTGTTATCATTGATGGGCAAATATATCTTGAGCATAAAGATTTCCATATAGAGATGAAACCCGGTAAAGATAGATCATATCATGTGGTATTAGATCGAGCAGGTATTCAAATAAGTAATCCATCTATACATACGATAACTGGTATTCAACTCAGAATGGAAGAATATGATTGGGAATATGCTCTTGGTTTTTTTGGTGTTTTTTCTGAGGAATTAAGCCCAACAATGTCTATATCAGCAGATTATGATCAGATTAAAATATTTTATAGTATTGGTTACAATCAAATTGAGTTCATTGAAGACACAATTGACTTAGTTATAGGTGAAACAACTACATATATTTTCACAGGTAATTAAATTATATTTTTTAACATCTCTCTATTCTTGGAAATATCAGGATGAGCCTGTTTTTTACCGAATTTTATTCTTCGTGAATCAAATCTTAAGATTATCTCAGGTAATATCAATTCCCATTCCAGAGGATTTATCATTCTCTTAGATTTATAAGTATTTATTACTTGCTCAAACACGAATTTAAATTTATCAGAATTATAGGATGATGCCCAAAATAAAAGAAAATGAATTAAATCGGTTTCAGGGAAATCGTATAGCCATTCACTGAAATCCAGCATATAATATTTCCCATTTGCAAAGAGATAGTTCTTTGGATTATTATCATAATGACAAATACATTTATCACCTTTAGATTCAAGTGAATGAAGATTTATCATCAATTCGGTGATCTTCACAAAATTCGGTTGTGCAAGATCCATAATCGGGATCCCATTAATATATTCTAACATTAATGTATTCTTGCCGTCATTATCAATAAGTCTTGGTGTATAAGGTAACTTTTTTTTATAGATATAGAGTTCTTTTTTAAACATCTTTGGGGAATTGCATATTTTTATAACTTGATTTTTTCCTTTATTGATAATTATTTCTGATTTCATGATCACTCTCTTATTTTAATATCAATACTATCACCTTCATGATAGCCTTTCAAATTCTTCACATACGCTTTTATAATATCTTTTAATGTGTTTTGAACATATGGTACTATATTAATGTCTTTACCGTTAATTTCAATTTGAATGTCTAGATTACGGTCTGTTTTACAATCTTCACGCATATTACACCCGGCTAAAATTCCGGAAACCATTTCTCTGCAATTCATTCCGCATTCACCACAGCATTCTAGTTTTGGAAGTGGAAGTACGGGAAATACTTTTTCAATTACAAGGTCTGCAAGTTCTTTTATCTGATCTTTTGAATTGAGTACTTTTAGATCTTTATATTTGTCATGATCATCTGCATATTTTCCGGATATTGCGAATACTGTTCCATCAACAAGTTCTTCTAATTGCTTTTCATCTTTAGCACAAATGATACGGGGGAGAGCTACATTTTTCATTCCTTCCACAACCACATAATCACTTTTAAGATGAGATAGCATTTCATTCAAAGAAAGTTGCCTATTCCAAATTTGATATGTTTCAGATATTCCTCTGGCAATTACTGTACTTCCACTGGCTTGCGCATGTTTCCAACTGTTACTTCCTTTCTTCTCCATTGTGAAATTTTCGTTATGGATGTCTTTAATAGACGTTACTTTAAATCCTCTTTTTCTTAATTCTTTTATTAACTCTACAGATACTGTAGTCTTACCAGTATGGTGATATCCTGCAACGCTAAAAACCTTCATATTTTTATTGAACTCCAATATTTATTTTAATTTTTTACTGTATTGAACACTACGATTTTTTCCCAGTCTTTTCCCTTCATATAGCGCTTTATCCGCACTTGTAATGCAATCGTCTACCGTTAAGGCTTCAGAAAAAGTGCATATTCCAAAAGTCATGGTTATAGATAATGAAGAACCTTTATATTCAATTTTAACTTTTTCAATTTTTTTCCTGATCTTTTCAGAGATTATTTTCCCACCCTTCTTATCTGTCTCTGGAAATAGGAATAAAAACTCCTCACCACCCCAGCGAGAGCATATATCCTGTTTACGTATAGTATTTTTTATCAGATTTGCAAGTGTAATAAGAACTTTATCCCCAGCATCATGACCATATGTATCATTAACAATTTTGAAATCATCAATATCACTGATAACTATTGTAAATGGTTCTGCATTTCTTTTGAATCTTGCTGTCTCATAACTGATCTGCTCTAATACAGCACGCCGGTTTGGCAATTGAGTTAAAGGATCTGTTTTTGCTATTTCTTCCAATTCAGCAGTGTGTTTTTGTTTCATTTTATACTTACTAATAAATACAATAGCAATTACAAGCAATAATAATGCAATAATTATAATTATTATTAAGATAAAAATGAATCTTTGTTTTTCTTTTTTTTGTTCTGCAATTTCTATATCACGTTCACGTTGCAGCTTCTCAATCTGCATTCTCTTTTTCTCGTTCTCAAGTTTTGCCGTCTGCTCTATATAATCACTTTCTATTATTAGCTCTTCGATCTTTTTCTCTTTTTCTTCAATTTTCTCAACCATCTTCTCCGTTGTAATAGCTTTCTCAATTTCATGTTTAATTTCAATATCACTAATAATAGTTTGAACTTGTTCTTTATTGATTGCCGATCGTAATGAATCTTGATATTCAGTATATAATTTGAAATATTGTAAAGCTTTATCTTCATTACCAATTACATTATAATATTCATAATTAAAAAGAAATTTATTACTATTGATCTCCTGGTTAAGCATTTCGTTTGTATCAGCAAATTTTTGAATGTATATATATGCTTTTTCTCTATCACCGGTTTCCCTATATATTTTCCCCAGAGCCTCATATGTACGTAAAAGGCTTTCTAAATTATTTATCTCATTATAATTCTCTGCTGCAGTTTTGTAATGTAATTCGGCAATATGATAATCCATATTATAGAGATCGATCTTTCCTAATTTTTCATTTGTTAAGGCAAAAGAATTTTTATTATCAAAATTACTATGCTGATCTAAAGATAGTTCATAATTTTCATAAGCACCTGTTAAGTCACCTAATGTATAATAGATTTCAGCAATAATGAAATGGCATTTTGCTAATCCAGGATGACTTTTATGCGCTTTACTTAGATCTAAAGCCTGAACTGCATATTCAAAAGCGATTACATTTTCCCCGATAAGATTATTATATGTTGCAAGATAGTAAAAGGCAGATATTTGAAGATCAATGTTGTTAATATCTTTTGCTGATTGTAATGATAAATTCATAAATTCAATCGCTTCATTATAGTTATCAAGATTGTAGTATGAGATACCAATATTTTGTAACTGTTGCGTTTTCTGAAAAATATTTTTGATATCTGAAGAAGTCTTAAGAGCTTTAATACCATACTCTAAGCTTGCTTGTGGATATATCTTCCAATATGATCTTTGCAACTCATCTAGTATCAATATTTCTTTAAGGCCCGTTGCAGATTTTAATTCCATTTTCAAATTATCTAATCTAGTCAGACCGTATCCATTAATAATAAAAAAAATTAATAACAGAAATAATGATATTTTTCTCAAAATAATCCTCTTTAATATAGTTTATGGTTGGATGATACCCAGCCAATCTCCCAGAAGGAATTGTAATCTTCCTATCAAAAGGGAAATACGAGCCATTGCAGTATAACCAAAAGCAGCACCAAAACTTACCATTAAGAAATAAATTCCAATTTTTGCAGAAACACCCAATGCACCTGTGTGTTTTTTACTGAAATAGAAGTAAATTACACCGCAGATTGTTCCAACGATTAGCATTATTTGTCCAATTACTATTACCCAATTTTCTCCAGCAAAAGGATTTATCATGGTTGCGGTTAATTGATTCAACACATCCGATTTTAAATAGCGAAGAAAGAACACACCGGATGTCGTTCCAATCACCACAGATATTGGGAATCGGCTGACCCATTCAGTTTTGGGGATCAAACGCATTAACATCATTATTCCCAGTATTGCCGGGAAAAGCTTGATCCAGTTTGCACTGAAATCTTGCGTTAATGGGTCGTAAAGATTTGGGATAAGTATGGAGAAAACCGTATAGACAAACCAATATCCTGCCGAAAGTCCTACAAATATCTGTTCAGCTGTTTTATAGAAAGGATTGTCTTTATAAAGGAAGCTGAAGATCGCAAATGTAAAGAGTGCACCTAGCCAAATACCTAATGTAGCAAAGAACTGTTCCATTATTTACCTCCCTTTTTCCCAGCTTTTTTATCACGCCAATAATTTATATTTCCAATAGCTATAAAGATAATGATTATTAAATGTGCTATTGATTGTGCATCCATCCCGCTGGTAGCGGTACCGGGTGTTTTTATCAAAATTTCATACTCTGCTGCAGCCTTAAGTCCTGCCAGAAGTCCAGTTAATTGTTTCTGTTCATTTATATAAGGTAGCATTGCCGGAGCGCTTACACCTGTACATCCACCGGAAGTTGGTCTGCCATAAGCATCATGAGCTATTTGTACCCATTCTTTAATTCCAGGTGCACCTGCAGAAAGTGAGAATATAAAGCCAATATTACTAAAATTATTTATTCCTTCCATAATTGGGAGTTCATCAATATTATTTCCATTCATGTCTTTTGGGAACACCTCGCGGAAGTTTTTTCCCATTGACTGGATTGTGATCATTCCTCCAGCTTTAAATCCGAGATTTACATAATCTTCGCCATATATAAGGTTAGGATAATCATCTTTTAATTGATCAATAGTATCATCAGCCATCTGTACACCCATTGGCCACATTGCTGTGAAAATCAGATTGATATCTTTATCAAAACAATGTTTAACAAGTGCTTTTGCCATAGGATGCAATTCCGGCATACTGGCAGGATCATAATCAAAAGAGATAAGAGCTTTAGAGCCTTTGGGCATACTTTCTATCAGATCAAAAACCATCTGTACGTTCTTTGTGGTTTCTAAGGGAAGTCCTATAGTAAAGATAAGAGGAAGCGCAACTCCTAAGAATATGAGTATGAATAACCAACGTCTATCTATCTGTTTAGTTTTTCCCATTACTCACCTCCCAGATAGGATCTTTCAATTCCTAGAATAATCCTTAAGGAGCTTCCAATGATCCCCAAACCTGCACCGATCATAATAGCACGTTGCCCAGCAGTTGTAGGGAAGGTCATAATAAATTCAGATATTTTAGGAAGATGTAGAAAATTCAAGGATTCAGGTAACCAGCCGGTTAGAAGACTTCCAAAGGTAGTATTTCCAAGCATAACAAGCACAGCGGATGCAAGAAGAAGATTAGATTCTACAGTTCTTCCTATAAAAGCTCTATATGCTGCTGAAGCAATGAAGAAAGCTAAAAGCGAGAACATCGTTGCCTGCAAGTGCTGATAAATATTATGAAAAAGATAATCGAAAGGTTTATAACCCAAAGTACTTGAAATAGCTTCTCCGTGGCCCAACATGCCTGCACTCTTTCCGGTTCCCCATAAAAAACCAAGAGCAACCATAATTATGAAACTAATAAGTGTAATTGTATAGAATTGCCAGTCACGCTGTTTGTATTGGATCTTCAATATATTTACTTTAAATAAACTTAATTGTCCCAGCAGAATAGCAAATCCGGAAATTATTAAAAACCATATTTCCAGTTCACCCGATAATTGACCGAATGGTTTGTGAGGTATGAATTCTGAAATGATCAAAATTATTCCAACAGTGAATGTTATTAATAATGGTATCTTTCTTTTCATGCTCTGCTCCTTAATGTAACGCTAAGAAATCTTTGAGGAAGTGAACACCCGAAATTTCCAGAATTATTCCAATTGTTAGAACGACTATAAATATTACTTTACCAAAATCCTGACCCTTCAGGCTTCCAAGTTGATGTGGGTCTTTTGATAGATAAGCTGAAGCAGCAAATAATTCTTCACCGATAAGTGTATAATCACAGGCAACAATAAAAAATGGCAGCTGACTCGGCATTGCAGTACCAGCAGTTTGAATAGCACCACTGGAAAATCCTGTTTCTGCCAGAATTAAAGATTCAGCATAGAACGCACCTAGGAAGAAATTGGCTGCCGGTTTCTCGCGTACGATTATACCATCAACTCCTGCTACATAGCCAAATTGATCATCAGTAAGATAAAAAACTGAATCGGGATCATAGGCATCAGGCCGGCCAGCCTTCATATAAGCTTCTTTAACAACCTCTTTTGCTGTAGATAGAACCATTGAACGGCATACTGGAACAATAAGCTTAGCATCATATTCTGCAGCTTTTTGAGCTAATCTTCTGAGTAATGTTAATCCAGCTATTGTTTGCATATCATCAAGATCCAATGTGCCGGGAATGAAGAGGATGGGTCTACCCATTTCGGTTGCTCGACCCACCGATTCATCCATCGATTCCAAACCACTGATCTTTCTTATGTAGAGATCTTTTCCGCTCCTGGCAGAAAAGATATAGTAAACTATTGAGATGCTGATCAGTAAGGCTAAAATCAGAAGTGAAATTTTATCTTTATTAAACCATTGAGCAGATGCTTCTGAAGTTGTTTTAACAATATGTATGATATTGTCATTGTTATCGAGGACAGATAATCTGTAAGTATACACAACTCCAGGATCAATATTTGAACCGTCTTCGAAAGAGCCTGATGGTTCTTCTGATCTTGTTATTGCGATAAATTCTCCGTCAGCTGTCTCTCTCTCAATGATAATCCTTGAAGATACGATCTGTGAAGTGTCCCAAGATAATATCAAAGCAGATCCGTCATCATTAGGTTTATCAGTAATATTAAGCCAAATTTGTTGAGAAAATAAGAAACATGAGTATAAAACGAAAAGAAAAATTAATAATTTTTTCATATTTGCTCCATTTTTAAATCTTAAAACAATAATGAAATATTAAAAAAGTAAATAATACTTGTTTGTCAAATTAAAAAAAATATTAATATTATATTAATTAATATAAAAAGATTATTTAAAAAATTACACAATTAGAACAATCATCACAAATACTATACAAACAAAAAACTGTACTACAATATCATACCATTTTAGTTTTGCTTGATAAATAAATGTTCTTTCCGGGTATAATCTGAAGGCACGAAGTTCTAATGAAATTGAACGATACTTAACTTCTGAGATCGCTCTGGCAATAACCGGGAAAACAAGTGCAGAGTAGATCTTGAAACGTTTGAGCAATGGAGACTTTGAAATTTCGATCCCACGCAGGTTCAAAGCTTCTCGGCTGATTATAAACTGTTTATGGAAGATCGGAATAAAATGAATAACCGAAGCGACCAGAAACGAAATTTCATACGGGATCTTCCAACTACGAAAGGCGAGAATATAATCATAATAAGGGATATCCAGAAGTAGTCCGGCGATGAGAACGATCAACATAAGACGTAGGGAAGAGGAAACTCCATAATTTATACCTAAACTAGTTATCTTGATAATTCCAAATTGCCAGATGGTTTCTCCACCATGACGGAATAATATTTGAAATATCATTAGCGTTAAAACGACTCTTAAGATCATTTTCATTCTATGCATTAACCGATTAAATCTATGCCTTGAGGGTTGAATTATAAGTAATAGAAATATTGAGAATAACAGTAATGAAACCTGCATGAGTATTGTGTTATGAACAACAGAAAGAGTTGTAATTGCAGAAACAATAACAATAATTGTCCGCAAGTTCAAAAGTGTTGATGAACCAATTATATCAATTCCACTTTTCTCTTTTTTCAATTTCAATTCCTTCATTTTTAGAAGAATTCACCTTCCAAACTCAAGACAAAGTTCATACCTTCTCCTGGATATCCGTATTCTTCTTCATAATTCAGGTCGAAGATATTTTCAACACCAAACATGATCTTATATTTTTTGATCTTTTTATTTAAATAAATTGAGTGCAGCCAGTAAGCAGGAAGATCAATATTTTCTTCAGTATGTCGAACATCTTTCCAGGAAGCATTATATTCCATTTTTATTGAGTAGGGAAGATCAAGTCGCTCGGTAAATCTGATTGCATGACTTGGAGTTTCCAATAATTCCGCATTGCTGTCGTCTGAATATTTTAAATATGAATAATCAGCTTGATGTTCCCAAACAAAATATATTTTGGATGAAATTTCATAACCGTAGGAATCGATCTGATCGATGTTTGCATATGTTCCACCAACTTTTTCAATTAATCTGGTGATGTGGTTATAAAAAATAGATTGCTGGATGGAACCGGAAAAAAAGCCTAGCGAATACGGAACGAGTAAATTGAATTCACTTTTTATAGCACGCTCTTCTTCGAGATCCTCATTACCACTGCTGGAGCTGAACAATTGATGCATTGTGGGATATTTTGTATTGGAAGAGAAAGCGAGTGAAGATTTCCAATTAAGTGAGTTTTTATAATAAATTCCGGCTGATGGCTCAAAGTGGGATATCCAATTGTCTCTACCATTTTGTTTGAAAAATGATATACCGCTGCCGACTGTAAGATTAAATGAATTATATTTGATTTCAGTCTGCCAGAAACCATTATGTTTTAACTGCTCGTTACCAAACCAATCAGGATAATTTCCATTATCTTTTCGTAAATAGGATTCTTTTTCAAAACGATAACCGAATGATGAATCCAGATTACCGGTTATTTCCCAATCAAATTTCTGGTGCGCCCCGAGAATCCAACTTTTTATATTGGAAGGCCACTGGGAGTACATATCGCCAGTGTAGGGGTTGTATTCTGCATAAGTATCATCATAGCGGTCATAATAAATATTTATAGCGGATGTAAGGTTGTATCTTAATTGGAATGAACCGAGTGTTGAGAGCTGATAGCGTTTCCAATCAGTGAATTTACGTAACTGATTTTCATATATGCTTTCAGGAATCTCTTTTGTATCCATGAAAGTATAACCCGCTTGGAACCCAATGGAATGAAAATCGAATAATGTGAAATTAAGTTTGGATTGCAAATCCCATTGATCTCTTTCGCAATTATCTCTATCTTCACCATTCTCGGTGTTGGTGGGCACAAAATCTTCTGATAGCATGAAACCATCTATGTGGTAATGAGATGCATACAGCCAGTAATCCCATTCTCCAAGATCGCGGGCTGATGAAACATATGATTTATTTGTATTATTTCTTTTGAACTCAGTTCCCATTTTTAACCATGAGGTGTTGGAAGGTGAATCTGTGATTATATTTATAACTCCACCCATTGTATCGGAACCATAAAGAGAAGAAACCGGACCTTTGAGGATCCTGATCTCTTTAATATCAGAAACAGGGATTGTATTAAGATCAACATTGCCAAAATATCCACCACTCAGCGGTCTACCATCAAGCATTACTTTTATTTGATCATTATTAAATCCTCTAATGCGTAAAGTGCTGCCAGATTTCCCACCGGTAGAAACATGCAATCCATTTATCTTCTCAACTGATTCTGCAATATTAGTTTCGGGAAGTGATAGTATCGGATCAAACTCAATTACTTCAATAGCACCAATTGTTTCCTGAGGTCTATCAGCAATCACTCTGATACCATCTAAATTGTAATGTCGTATTTTAGTTTTGAGTGTATCTATCTCCATTGAGAATAATAAGTTTACAGATATGAATAGCAAAATAAAAATATTAAATTTTTTCAAAAGTTCCTCTTGGTAATGATTCGATTTTTTTGTTTTCAATAAAATAATTCTTATCAATAAGATTTACAAAATAGTCTTCTTTATGGGATATAATAAGACAACCTTTGCCCAATGCCTTTCTCTCTTCTAATATCTCAATAAATATCCTTATTAGTGTATTATCTAGTCCTGATATCGGTTCATCAAGGATCCAATATTTATCATAGTTTATAAGAAGTGCTGCTAATCCGATCCGCTTTATTTGTCCGCCACTCAATTCCCAGAATGGCTTATCTTTAAGATCATTAATTCTTAATCTTTCCATTACTCTTTCTCTAAGTTCAGAAGACGATTCATCATAATGTTTATCAAAACCATGCTGCCATAAAGCAAGATCTTCCTCAGGAGTAGCAGCAACAATATTAGATAGTGGTTCTTGTTTAAGATATATAATCGATTTTGCTCGTTCAGTAAAAGAGACAGGTTTAAGGTCTAAATCATTGATATTGATAAAACCGGTATATCCCTTTTCCAAACCACTTAGAATACGGCAAAGAGTTGTTTTCCCGGAACCATTTGCACCATTTAAGAACGTGATCTCATTAAATGGAAGCTCAAGTGAAGCATTTGTAAAAATAGAATTTCCAAGTTGATATGCAAATGAAAGATCTTTAATCTTGATGCTTTTCATTCAGCTTTTCCATTTCAATTGTTTTATTTGCGAATTGAGCAATATCATTTGTATGACTTGCAAGAAATATTATTTTCTCATTATCAGCTTGAGTTTTGATCTCATCTGAAATAAGCTTTATATATTTTTGTGAAAGTCCGGCAAATGGTTCATCCAATAAATACACATCGGGTGAAAGTGTAAGGATAGATGCAAGTGTAACTAGCTTTTTTTGTCCAAACGAAAGAGAAGCTGTTTCTTTATGTCGCAGGTCTTCAATATCTAATTTGGCAAGAACTTCAACAATTCGCTTGAGAATATCTTTTGATGGAATTTTTAAATTTTCCGGGGCAAAAGCAAGTTCTTGCTCAACTGTAGGAAAAAAGAGCTGGTTGTCAGGATGTTGCATAAGAAGACTAATTTGTGGTGCAACTTCGGGAAGAGACAACTCAGAAATATCTATATTGTTATAAGAAATAGTTCCTGATAGATCTCCAGGAAATATTTTTGGGATCACACTGCATATAATATTTAAGAGTGTGGTTTTACCGGTTCCGCTATCTCCGCGAACAGCAATTATATCTCCCTTTTCAGCATTAAATGAAAAATTATTTATCAATAAAGGTGAAGTCATATCATATCGAAAGGAAATACTATTTAATTTTAGCATTATTCTATTTCAATTGCTACTAGATATTTGATCCAACGCTGACTAAACTCATCAGTTGGTACAACCAACCGAATAAACTGACCATTAACATCTTCCTGAAATACAAGATAAAAAGTTTCATTCTTTTCTTTAGTTAAATTAAGTGAACCACCATCTTTTGAATGAAGAATATATTCCGTTTCAATATTATTTGGGATCTTTAATGAAATACAAATATCATCAAAATCGAAGCCATTAAATTTATCACCACGATCAGTTATAAAGCTAACTTGCTTAATTGAATGAATCTTAGAATATGAAAGAAATGTTTCTCGTTCTTTAAAAGTTATCTTAATTCCTTCTTTTTCTATTGCCTTACTTTTTTGGTAAACGATAAGTGCAAAAAGAATTATTATCAGAATAAATAGAATTAATAATATTTTTTTCATAACTAATCTCTACTTATTTCCTTATATTTTCTGGCATAATATCCATTCTTGCTACTTTGTCCTAAGAATTCAAAATCGTTCATTCGTACAGAAAAGTTATTATTTTCGCTTGAAGTTTTTGAATAAATGCAGATCTCTTTTAGATTGCGTATATTACAAAATGCAGGTAGACCATCTACTTTGGAATTCCAATCTTTCTTATTTTTTTGGATGTAAATCTTAGAAAAACTTCGTGAAGTAATTAAGGCAGCAGTCCCATCAGAACCAATTAGAAGTGCATATTTTGCCGAAGGAGCAATATCCTTGAGAATCTCATCAAGTCTGCTTTCGCTGCTAATTTTTGTCCCAACCTCGATATTTCCGGTAAGGATCAAATTATTTGGTGAACATGCAAAGAGAGACAGAATTAGAAATAAAGCTGAAACTCTATTTACCATTCTAACCATTCTGCTTTACTCCAATTTTCAATATTGAATTTTTCATTTGAATTTTGTTTATTGGTTTTCTTTTCAAAATGAAGAATTACTTCTTCAGGAAAGCTGTTCCAATTAAGCAGATCGTTTACTTCAGAAAGTGATGTGAAATGATATTGGAAGATAACGGCAACATCAAAAACCTGAATGTAAGCCAGATCTTTTATCCACATACCAGCCGGCATATCTGGACTTTTCAAATCAAATGAATCACCGTTTTTTATCAAAACAGCATTCTTCAAGTATTTATCATAATCCAAACTATGTTTCACCCCATCTTTTCCAACGATGAGAATTTCATCTTTAAGGAATGGAAAAGCCTGTGACATGATCTCAAGGAAAGTATAACCACTTACATTTACAAAAGGAGGAAGCTCATCTCTAATTTGTGTGTTAAGTAAAATTGATTCTGCAAAGTAAATAGTGTGGGGGAAGGGTGTATCGGAAATTGATTCAGTTTTAATTGTACTGATATCTTGTATCCAGAACATATCTCTGATTCCGGGGATTACAAGGCGGATATGCTCATCATCAAGTATTTTGCCATTCCTAACCAAAGCTAGAATACTTTCATTATTTAATATATCGTTTTTGGAAATCCTTACAAGATAGTTATCAGATGAGATAAAGCATAACTTATCATAATTGGAAATATTGTATTCATTTAGAATGTCAGTAAGTTTCACACCAATCCAATTATCATCCTTCTCTTCACCATCTTTGTTGCGGTGTGTTGCTAATTCAACTTTCTCATAACTATCCAGTTTTGTTCGTTCGATATTAATAATTCTATCAGCATCGATAAGTTCAATTGAAAAGAGCATAGCACTAACAAATAGAATTATTCCAATTATTTTTAATTTCATTTTTCTTCCTATACAATTTTGAATTTCTTGAGTTTATTAAACATAGAATATGAAATAATACCACCCACAATTCCGGAAATTGCAGCAGCGATAAGTGAAATTATTAATGGAATTGCTGCAAGCCGCATTACAACTATAGTTACAATAACTGCTCCGGTAAGATTTGCTATAGTTACAACAAGAACATGAAAAGGTAAAGTTTTCTTATTTTTAAAAAATAGTGAAACGATCTCTGCCATTAATCCTGGCATGGTATAACTTATCAGCGAGACCGCTCCATGATTTCCAAAATATCCCATACTCAGCATCACAATAGCCTGGGTGATACCAACCAGTAGTCCTGCACCCGGTTTATTCACAATTGCAATTGCAAGTGCTATCCACATCATGTATAAACCACCGGCAAGCGAGCCGCCTGGTATCATTAATGGTGCTGAGATAAGATGAATAAGCGGGGTAATTATCGGTTTGGCTGCCAACCCCAAGGCACTCATGATAGCAATGTAAAGCAGATCTTGAGAGGAATATTTCCTTAACCAGTTCACTATCTTTGAATCTCCACTAAATCTATCTTTTCCAAAACTTTAACACTTTTGAAAATTGTATCGAAATTGGCATCTAAGAAAACTGCTTTGTTTTGTTCGGGAAGCCAATAACTATTCTGAATTGTATCCCAATCAAACAAATTATTGGAATCATCATTAACCCAGCCATCAGCAGCGGTGAAAAGATATTGATAATCTTCAGGTTCTTGACTAACATATTCAGAGACGAAATTTTCTAATTTAATTGCATTCACTGTAAAAGAATCTCCATCTTTTGTATAAGTGATCTCTTGTGGAGTGAATGCACCTGTTTCGAATACAGTTATATTAGCATCCTGTACAACATCGATCTTTCTATAAAGTCGCAAGTAATAAGCCCATTTTACGTTATGTCCGGAAGGAATGTTTTCATCAGAAAAATAAGTTCTACCCTTTTCATCAGGAAGCAAATATCCTGTTATAAAATTTGCCCAGGAAAGATCATAATAGCCATTTTCTCTTGGTGTCCAGTTTCCATCTTCATCACTCGATATGATCTCAACAGCAAATAATTTCCGACCGTCAAAATCATCTTCATCAATATATGCATTAACAGAATCCATATCAACGAATTGTTCAAGTGAATAGCCTGTTACCATTAAACCATTGTAATCTACTTGTTCTGATACATAATTGGCTAGTTCGGTTGAATCTGGTATGGTGAATTCAATATCAAATATTTCTGCAAATGATGGTGGGGTAGGGTCTTCGGTTTGATGCTCTGATGGATTTTCATCACAAGCCATAAAAGTGAATAGGATAATAACTCCCAGTAAAAGTGATTTTGTGAATTTGTTCATTTGTCCTCCAAAAATTAATT
>JAGLPW010000039.1 GCA_023137125.1 Candidatus Cloacimonadota bacterium
AAAACATTAAGAAAGAATTCCATTTATAAAGCTTAGACTCCCTGCCGTTGGTATTGAAACCTGCCAGCGGTTTTGGGGATAAGTAAGGCTAAGAATCAATATTTTAACTAACTGGTTGAAGGAGTAGTAATGTTTAAAAATTTTATTAAAGTTGCTTTTAGGAATCTACTAAATAAAAAATTCTATTCAATTATAAATATTTTAGGATTATCTATCGGTCTTACCTGCACGATCCTTATTGCATTATTTGTGCAGAATGAACTTTCTTACGATAAGCATCATAACAATTATAAAAGAATTTATCGTTTAGAATCTCATTTCAATATACAAGAATCAGAAGATCTTTTTGCTGCAACAGCATTTCCTTTGGGTCCTGCTTTAAAATTAGAATATCCGCAAGATGTAGCTGAATTTTGCCGCTTCATGGATATGGATAATAATCTATTTCAATATGAGGGAAAACAGATCTTTGAGGAAAATGTATATTTTGCCGATTCTACTCTTACTGATATTTTTACGCATGAATTTATTTCCGGCTCACCTTCCGATGCTTTGAATGATCCAAATGAATTACTTTTAACTGAAAGCTTTTCAGAAAGGATTTTCGGTGATGTCGATCCAATAGGCAAAACACTGGAAGCCGGTAATGGCATGATCTTCACGATCACCGGCATAATAAAAGATGTCCCCCACAATTCCCATTTACGTTTTGAAGCAATTGCATCGATGATAACCTTGAAACCGTTATTTGGAGCGGAACGCTATGACAGTTTAGAAAGTGCTGCATTTTGGAATATTGGATTTTACTCTTACATCATGCTCACAGAAAATGGCAATATCCAAAATGTGCTTGATGCCTATCCTGAATTTAACGAGAAATATATAAAACCTGTCGGTGAACAGATAAATGCAAAATTTCAATTGATGGTTCAACCATTAGCTGATGTTCATCTTTTTTCTAAGTTAGGTTACGATTTACCGACCGGAGACATAACTTATGTTTATATATTCAGTATTGTTGCCTTGTTTCTGCTTCTAATTGGTTGCATAAACTATATGAACCTGGCTACATCACAATCTGCCGGTCGGGCAGTTGAGGTTGGTATTCGCAAAGTTGTTGGAGCTCAAAAAAGTTATCTTCGATGGCAGTTTATTTTTGAATCAATTCTGATAGCTACAATGGCAATGTTTTTGGCTTTTGTAACAGTTGAATTGATCTTACCAACCTTTAATGAATTGGCAGATCGAGAATTAACATTTGGATTTATTGCTAATCTTGATCTGGTTATCGGGATTTTAATAACAACTTTTCTAGTTGGCCTTTTTTCCGGAAGCTATCCTGCTTTTTATCTGTCCTCATTTATCCCGGTGGAAGTTTTGAAAGGTAAATTGGGAAAGAATAATGGTACATTAAGAAAGATACTGGTACTGCTGCAATTCTCTATTTCCATTATTATGATAATCGGAACGTTCACTGTAATTCAACAGCTTAATTTCTTGAAAGATAAAGATCTGGGATTTGATGATGATAATTTGGTCGTATTAACTATTCGTGACACTTCAGGTGTAAGAAACCTGCAGGCATTTAAAGATGAACTGAAAAAACATCCTCAGATCATCAATGCGGGTACAACTTCAAGTGTTCCAGGTCAAAGTCATGGAATCATTGTACATCTCTTTGAAACAAAAGATGGTAGTATGGAAGAAAAGGGAATAAATTTCGTATTTGTAGATCATGATTACATAGAAACCATGGATATGAGAATTATCAAAGGTCGTAATTATAATAATGATTTGCAAACTGATGCAGAAGAATCAGTATTAATTAATGAAGCAACTGTGGAAGTTTTAGGCTGGGGAGATGACCCAATTGGTAAAAAATTGGGATTTGCAGCAAATCTGGATGGAACGGCTAATTTGAACACTAAAGTTATCGGTGTGGTTAAAGACTTTCATTATGCATCTTTACATAACCAGATAGATCCACTTTTGATAATGTTATCCAATGATCCTCAGCGAAATATCTGTTTACGGATCCGACAGGAGAACATCAAGGGAACACTGAAGTTCATTGAAGAAAAATGGAATGAGTTCTGCCCTACTTTCCCTTTTGAATACACATTTCTGGATGATAGCTTGAATGACCAATATATAGCTGAACAGAAAATTGGACAAGTTTTCACTTATTTCTCTGTGCTTTGTATTTTTATAGCTTGTCTTGGATTATTTGGCTTAGCTTCATATACGGCCGAACAACGAACAAAAGAGATAAGCGTTCGAAAAGTGATGGGAGCCTCTGTTTCTAATATTGTTTTTATTCTTACTAAAGAATTTTCAATATGGGTAATCGTTGCAAATATTATTGCCTGGCCGCTTGCATATTTTGCATTGCAGAAATGGCTGCAGAATTTTACTTATGCAGTAGATCAGTCTATTCTAATCTTTATCCTGGCAGGCATCACAGCACTTCTTATCGCCTTAATCACTGTTAGTTTCCGAGCAATCAAAGCAGCTCAAACTAATCCAGCAGAAGCGTTGAAATATGAATAAGAATTAATCGATTTTGCGGAAGAAAGGTAAACTAAAATAATATGTGGTGTCGGTAACAGGCCAAGTTTCCTTACTCCTTCCTTCTTGGCTTGTTATCGTTCATTTTATTGTGTAAGAGGATAAACAATGTTAAAAAATTATTTCACTGTAGCGGTTAGAAATATCAGCCGTCAGAAATTTTATTCAATTCTTAATATCTTGGGATTAGCAGTTGGAATTACCTGCTGCCTACTTATTATACTGTATATTCAAACAGAACTAAGTTATGATAAATTTTACGATAATGCGGATAATATTTACCGTTTGGTAAATACTAATGATATGGGTGGTAAGATCGATAAATACTGTAATGCACCACGACCAATATCTCCCACTATGAAAGAGATATATCCGGAAATCCTTGAGAGTACCAGAGTATGCGGCGTGAATGGTTTATTTACTCACACAGCAAATCTCTATTATGAAGAAAATGCAATAATAACCGATCAAATATTTGCAGTAGACTCAACCTTCTTCGATGTTTTTAGTAATGAATTTATTGAAGGAAGCGCTGAAGAAGCTTTCTCTCAACAAAATGCAATAATTATTTCCGAAAGTCTGGCTAAAAGAATTTTTGGAGATGAGGATCCATTTCAAAAAACAATTTCAATCGAAAATACTTTTGACCTTGTTGTAACTGCCGTAATCAAAGATAATCCCGGACGTACCCATTTTCCTTATGAAGCATTGGTCCCCTGGATTGGAGCATACAGGCAGGGAGAAGAGAATGTGTGGTATGGATGGCAAGTGTATCATTATTTCTTGTTAAAAGATGGTGCCGATCCGGCTGATATGGAAGCTAAATTCCCAGAATTCTTTGAAACATATATGAAGGAGACATACGACAGAATTAACGGACATTCAACACTTTCCCTACAATCTATTAAATCCATTCGACTTCATTCCAACTTAGTATGGGAAATGTATCCTAATGGCGATATAATTTATATTTATGTGTTCAGTATTATTGCAGTTTTCTTACTTCTTATTGCTTGTATAAATTATATGAACCTAGCTACAGCACGATCTGCCAGACGTAGCCGCGAAGTTGGATTGCGCAAAGTTTTCGGTTCCAACCGTGGTTCATTGATCCGTCAGTTCCTGTTGGAATCGATATTGATGGCTACAGGAGCAGCAGCAATTTCGTTGGTTCTAGCTGAATTATTGCTACCCATTTTCAATGATATTACTTCCTTAAATGTTAAGATGAATTTGTTTACTAATCCAGAATATATTATTGGAACCCTTCTTTTAGGAATTGGAATTGGATTTATAGCAGGTATCTATCCTGCTTTTTTCCTTTCTCATTTCCAACCTGTTCATACACTAAAATCGGAATCTGTAAAAGGTGCTCAGGGAGCACTATTCAGAAAAGTTCTAATAATAATTCAATTCACAATTTCCATTGCTATGATCATCGGCACACTTATTGTGATCAAACAATTAATGTACTCAAAAAATAAAGATCTGGGTTTCAACAAAGAATACTTGATGGCTATAAATGTACAGAATCCTGAAATTGAACAACAAATGCAGTCTTTTAAACAAGAACTTATTTCACATCAAGGTATAATCTCTGCTGCTGCTTCATTCAATATGCCGGGTACAACTTTCAATAGATCTCCGGTTCGAGCAGAAACAAATGAGGGTGATATTCAGCAGATGAGCTGCCAGTTCATGCAGATAGATTTTGATTATATTGATGCCATGCAAATGGAAATTGTTGAAGGTAGGAATTTCAGCCGTGATATAGAAAACTCTTGGGTACAATCTGTTATGGTAAATGAAGCCGCTGTACGAAAATTCGGGTGGAATGAGCCGCTTGGTAAGAGGGTTATCGCATTTACAGACAGCTTAGGAAATGATAATTTCGCTGAGATTGTGGGAGTAGTAAAAGATTTTCATGCCAATTCCATGCGGCAAGAAATTCATCCAATTCTTATCTGGCTCATCACAGATGATATGCAATTTCGTTATAGGGAAAATCTGCGAGTATTTGTTCGTATTAAAGGTTCAAACTACCGTAATACAATAGATTATATAACAGAAGTTTGGAATCAATTTAGCCCAGATGAACCTATCAGTTTCATATTTGTAGATGATCAATTAAATCAACTCTATATAACAGAAGAAAAACTGATTGTACTTTTCAGCTATTTCACTTTTATCACTATCTTCATAGCCTCTCTTGGTTTATTCGGATTAGCCGCTTTTACTTCCGAACAAAGAACTAAAGAAATAGGTGTCCGTAAAGTTATGGGAGCATCCGTTTTACAAATTATCACCTTGCTTTCCAAAGATTTTACAAAATTGGTTCTTCTTTCTTGTTTGATAGCTTGTCCATTAGCATATTTTGCTATGAGTAAATGGTTACAAAATTTTGCTTATCGAACTAATATTAGCTTATGGGTTTTCTTCGTATCCGGTGGATTAGCACTGATTATCGCGTTAATTACTGTAAGCGTGCAAACTATCAAAACTGCATCAGCAAATCCGGTAGAAAGTTTAAAATATGAATAAGAAAAAACTAAACGAATTTCTTAATAAAAGTGATTTAATGTATCTGGCAACATGCTCGGATGGCAAACCCCATGTGCGTTGTATGGCAATGATCTATTTTGAAGATACTATCTGGTGCTGCTCCAAATCTAACCGGTTAAAAGTTCAGGAAATCAAGCAAAATGATTCTATTGAAATATGCATCCTGATAGAAGGGGAAAAAGATATTGGTTCGATTCGTGGAAATGGAAAAGCTATTATTATAACTGACCCTAAGATCAGAAAGAAACTTTCTAAAAAAATACCCTTCTTCAAAACCTATTGGGAATCTTCTGAAGATGATGATTTTACATTAATTAAATTAGAAATAAATGAGTTCATGTTCCACGATCCTGACGATAAACAATTCTATTCAATTCTGCAAAATCTAGTAGAATAAGAGGAAAATATATGAACGAGTTTGAAAAACAATGGTTACATAAACTAAGGTACGGTTTACGCAAAATCGGCAGAAATGACTTGTATGAAAAGGTTTTACTTTCCCATCAAGAAGATGTTTTGTGGTCAGAACAATTGATGGTTCTTTTAAACAATGAACTTGCAGAAAATGAGTTAATCGATGTGATGTGCAGTTGCGCTTGTTTAGCTCCAAAAGACTATCTAAAAATATTGCGAGATGAATATGCAAAAACAAGTAATCTGAAACACGTTCACCAGCTTTTACAGAAATATTTCGAAACATCCATAACAAAATACAAAAATCTGAATGAAGATCAATTGAAATATATCGTATATCATGACATGGGAATGGCTGGCAAATTAGTTGGAAATACAATTACCGCAGTTAAAATTCCAAAAGATTTTCACGAATATTTCCAAACTGATGACAGGGCTAAGAAACGTTATCACTATTGTCATTGTCCGCGAATTCGTGAAGCTCTAAAGTCAAATGAAAAACCTGTAAATAAAAACTACTGCTACTGCGGAGCCGGATTTTACAAAGATATTTGGGAATTTATTTTGCACAAACCAGTAAAAGTGAAACTTGTAGAATCGCTTTTGCAGGGTGATGAACAGTGTAAAATTAAAATATATATTTGAGAGAGGGATTATGTTCAGAAAGAATTCAAAATTCCTAATTCCTCATCCCTAATTCCTAATCAGATAATTTGGAACGGAACAAACCAAAACAATCAACCTGTTTCTTCCGGAATATATTCTGCAATCATAAAACAAAATGGAGAAATAAGAGCTGCAGAAAAGATTATATTGATGAAATAGGTTGGGCGTACACCAAATTCGAACTCAACCCGGTCAAACCGACCAAAGGTTAAACCGAAAACCACAACGAGACTGAACCACAGGTGCTTTTGTTATGCCTATTCTTGTGTCCATTTTTTTAATAATTTTGGATTCAAATAATCATTATTATCAATAACGATATCAGCTCTTTCTAATGGTTTACATTTTTCAAGATAAATTTTTTGCCCTGGAATGTATTTTATTAAATATCTTTTTTTTATAGTATCCTTATCACCAAACAAATCAATATCTCTTTTTAATGCTCTTTTTAATACAGTATCAAAGGACACATCCAAAAATATTGATAAATCCCATTTTTGATAAAACTCATCTCTATTCATAAAAATTCCATCAAATAGAATTATTGTATTATTCGTAATAGAAACTTCGATAGGTTTTATCTCTTCTTCAATTCTGTAATCATATTTTTGGGAAATTAATTTGCCATAACTTATTTTTATTGGATTGATAATATTTTGAAAAATTGCTTTATGATCAAAGCTATCATAAAAAAATCCTTCTGGAGATAAATCTCCTTTTTGAATTCTAACATTACGAGAATTATGAAATTTGTCTATTTGAATTCTTAATGGATTAAATAATTTTTGTTCTTGCATCGATTCAAATACAGAATTGGCGAGTGTTGTTTTTCCTGAAGTGTCAACTCCATCAAAAACAATGATTAAGGGTTTATCCTTTTTTAGAGCTTTAATCGTTTCAATTATATATTCAACAATCACCAGAACCTCTTTATACATATTTGTTTCTAAAACTTTGAACTACATAAAATTAGGCATATTGTTTGACGTGTACTACGTGATCGGAATGATTCAGGCAAAGAACACCCACAATATAAATTTATGGCTTAAATATTGGAACGCATGTAAAAATGACAAATTGAAAGACAATAAATGACATAATAATGTAAAGATAAGACACTTTATCTTTAAATATGATTTGTAATAATAAACCTATTAAACCACCTGATACAGCATCTGTGAAAGCAATTGGAAAGAGGAATAGAATATCGGGAGGACGAAAAATTAATTCTATAAAATATTCATTAAATATTAATGCAGGGATAAAATGAAAAAGATCCATTGTTAAAAACGAAGCCTTTTTATCAAATAGGATTATAATTAATAAATTTAAAAATATTGATAAAATAAAATAAATAATGAAACTTTTAAGAACAAATTTTTTCATATTATTTACCCTTTCTTAATTTATTCAAAAAAGGTTCTATTGATTCTAATATTCTTTTTAACTGTTTATTTGTAAGCAAATCTAATTGTGGAAGTGTTGGTCTGGTTTTATCAAAACCTTTAATTTTTTCTTTATTTTGTTCCATCCAATTTAAGATAAGCCCTAATATTTTTTTATTAGCAAGCCCATGTGGAGTATTGTTTATTTCAAATCCTATATCAAGCAGTGGGTATTTCGAAAAATAAATTTGCGATAATGTTGCTCTGAATTCAAGCTCAGCATCTTTCATGAATAGTAATTTTACTTTTGATAAAGTGTTAAAATCTATAGCATGTCTACCTTCGTGATTTATATTGTGATCATAATTAATGTTATTTAAAATAGATATAAATTGTTTTCTTAATTCTTCATTTTGAAAACCTACTGTTTTTAATGAATCTAATATTTGAGAATAAACATTTAGGAGTATTCGTTCATAAATTCCATTAAAGCTTGTATTTGGATTATCTATTGATTGAGAGTCGTCTTGTGCTGACATCTCAACAATTTCATCTTTCCATTTTGAGAGCAAGTCTTCATTATTTAACTTATTCCAATAGTGGATTGGATTTGACGAAGCAGGTTCTCTGTATCTAGCAATAATTACATCATCTGCATAGCCTGCAAAACCATAATAGCCCGTAAACCACCCCCAATAATTGTTTGAAAACCTTAAATCTAAAACAACAAATTGTATTTCAGCTGTATAATTAAATTGTTCAACAGTTATATTTTTATCAATAATAGTATGACCGCCTATAAAAAAATAGTAGCTGTAAAATTTTCCTTCATATACTTTTATTCCAAATCTTTTATATAACTCTTCATAAAATCTTTTAGTTGAATATTTGGGGCTTTTATCTTCCCAATTGAGGACACTCCATAATTGTTTTTGAATTGTTTTTATGTCTTTCTTAACTTTCTTAATATTATTTTCATTTTTTAACGCTATATCTTTATAATACTTATATGTCCTATTTTCTATTTGCTCACAAAATTTATAATAATTTATAATATCGCTAATTGCATTATTCTCAATTTTTGGTTTATTCGGCAGATACATATTCATAACATATGCAAATTCAAAAAACCTTGAAGCTCCTAAGTTTAAAATGAGTTTTTCCCTGTTTTCTTTGCTTAAATAAGTATTATTCCAATCTAATAAGATTTGAGATAATTCTTTTTGTGGTTTAGCCAATAAGCCTGATGCTTTTTGTTCTGCTGAAACATTAAAATATAAATTCCAAGCATTCATTGCTTTTCTTCCGTCTTTAGAGAGTAATGCTAAACCAAATTGAATTTTAGCAGTTTTAAGAATACCGGGTTCTAACTTATTTGCTATTTCAATTTTATTTAATGCATCATTTAGCAATAAGGTATCAATGGATTGCTTATTTTTTATTTTATAAATTGTTTCAATTAAAACTGAATTTGAATAGGCAATGTTAATTAAATGAACTTTATCTTCAGATTTGATCTTTAATAATGCTTGTCGATAAACTTCTTTTGCTTCTGTAAAATTATTTGCTTCAGTTTCATACAGAATTAAATCTCCTAATAAATAATTTTCATTTATTTTCAATTTGAGTGAATTTCTCAAAAACTCTCTTGCTTTAATTAAATCATTATTAAAATGCCATGAAATATACGCAAGCTTTCTACCAGCTAAAACTCTGTCTTCATTACTTGTTTTGTTGTTTTTATATATATCCTGATAAGATTCTAATGCTCCTTTTAAATTCTGATTATAAAATAGATTATCGGCTTCATTAATAGATTCTTGACACACAACTTGTTTAAAACTCATACACAATAACGTTAGTATAATTAAAATAGTTTTTTTCATATTCTGTTCCTTTTTTTCAACCTTGCTGGTGATGTTCTGCTTGTGCTGTGGAATCGGAACGATTCAGGCAAAGAACATCGCGAGACTTAACCGACACGTTTGTTATATGAATTCATTTTATAGTTTTAATTTTATATTGCTTATTGATTGTTCAATCCTTTTCACAATTTTATTTACTTTTTGAGTAATTTCGCTGCTTGATTTTGAATTTATAACAGCAAAATATATCTGTCTTAGATCTTGTTTAATATGTTCAATTCTAATTCCAATATCTATCTCTTTATGAGAATCTGAAAATGAATAATGGTTTAGAAACTTTTCAGCCAAATCCATTGAATCAATATAATACAAAGTTCTGGCTAGCTCATATACCCACCAATTTGATTTCGTCTCATCCCAGTCGATTAATTTAGGTTTATTTTGTGAATAGATTAAGTTGGTTGGTAACATATCACCATATATTAAAACAGGTTTTTTATTTATAAATAAATCCGTTGTAAGATTTTCAATTTCCTTAAATACATCTGACAGGAATTCTTTGGCTATAATTCCTTTTTTACACAAATTCCATAAGGATGTATTTTCAATGATCGCTTCTCCAAATGAATTTGAAACAACTATATCTAAATTTAGATAATAATCTCTCAAAGAACCAAATTTAACTTTATGATCTAAATCACCGAAATAATTCAGGTCGATTTTATGTATTTTCTTTAGGATTTGAGCATAATGAACAATCCAATCTTGTTTATCAGGTTTTTTACACATATCCTCAAAAGAAGTTTGAAAATATTCCTCAGCAGTTTTACCTTCTATCCAACTTTGTATTAGAAAACCGTAAGGTGTAATTGTGTCAGAGGAATCAGAATCAATAATTTTGTAATAAGTCATACCAATATTTTTTAATAGCTGATAACACTTTGTTAGTGATTTGATGTTAGGATACCCTTTGTTAGAAATTATTTTTAAAAAATACTTTTTCGATTGCTTGCTATTAATCAAAAAGTTCAAATTTTGACCTTCTGAAAGTCTTGTAATAGTTACCACCGTTTCAGAAATTATACTTTCGAATCTTGTTGTAATCTCGTTTAATAATTCGTTAACTTGATTATCATTTGGTTTGAATGCCTTATTCAGCTTTATCAAATCACTCAATTAGATTTTACTCCTATTTTAACTTGTTGCACTTAATGGTTGGCGTGTACGGTAGGATCGGAACGATTCAGGCAAAGAACACTACGAAACTGAACTGCAGGTACTTTTGTTATGTGCATTTTCACAATTATTCAGATTTAATCTATTTTTTCTAAAAGTTTTAAGGCATAATCGTAACTTTCTTTTTGATCAGTTTTCGCGTAAAACCGTAGTGCATCTAGTCCAAAGTAGTATTTATAACATTTTATTCTTTCGTAGTAATTTTCAGTTTTCATATTTTTTGATTCTAAATACTCTTTAAAATTTTCAATAATGTAATTACCTAATGAATCAGAAAACCAAAAAACAAAATATGTGAAATCCAATAAAAAATCACCATATCTTGAATCTTGCCAATCTATGATTGCCGATATTTTTTTATTGTGAACTATAATGTTTGAAAAACTAAAATTCCCATGCATGAAATACCTGTCCTCAGGGAGATATTTAAGTAATTCTTTCATTTTTTGATAATACAATTCATAAGTTCCTTTATCCAAAAAAGTGGTTTTAAACAAATCATACCATTTTCCATAAAAGAGTTCGTCTGGTTCTTCTTCCATCACAAAATTGATATGATCCCGCCATGTGGGAAACCATCCATTTCCCCCAGAACTAAACCAACCATATCCAGTTGTATTTTTAATATCAATTTTGGAGATATTTATTAATGCATCAAAGATGAAAGGCAGAAGTTCTTTTATCTCAGTTTCACTTAACTCCTGTAATTTCTTACCTTTCACTTCTTCAGTTATGGCATAGTGTATACCATTGATTACATCACGTTTTACGACATTTCGCACAGGAATGTTCAATGCCTTAAATCTATCAAAATAGTCTAATTCTATTCCAGTTCCTCCCGACATGTTTGCTTGATTAAATTGAATAAAGAATTTGTTCTTACCGATATTGAATGAATAAGTTTTAGCAATTTCTCCTCCGGGTATTTCCTTCAAATTTTCAAAAGGAATATTGAAATTACTATCAATAACTTTTTCCAGATCTTTTTTACTTATTTTAGGCTTTTCATATTTCATATATCATTCCTTCTTACTATTATTCATACTAAAATGCACATAATATTCTGCATGTACGGTGGGATTGGAACGATTCAGGCAAAGAACACCGCGAGACTGAACCGCTGACACGCTTGTTAGGCTCATTTTTTGTACTATATCTTCCAGATATCAACTGCTCTTTTAGCAAATTCAGATTGTCTTTTTAAAATATCTGATTCATTCCAACTTTTAATATTTGCTAAGTCTTTGTTAATCCTCAAACTTGACATTTTTTTATAAAACAAATCTCTTTTCTTAGGATAGAAACTATTTTGAGCCTTTTTATTAACAGGTGCTAATAAAAGTGTCATATTACCAATTTTATCTACAACATCATCTTTATCAATTTTTTCTTTTCTAATATATTCTTTCCATTCATCATTTGGAGTTTTAGGTAAAATATGCTCAAGAGTAATTTTGTCAGAAAATTTCTCTTGTAATGGTTCGTAACTATGTTCAATCTTTTGTAGTATATATCTAGCAACCTTAGCTGTTTTAATATCTTTATTTTTAAAAATAGATATAAATGTTTCATTATCAACATGAATTTTAATGAATACATCTCTAATTGCTCGTCCAGTTTTTACTTTTCCACTTCTAATATCCTTGGATAGTTTACTGAACTTACTTTCAAGCTCCTTGTTTTCTCGTTCAGCAATAGTTAAATATCTGAAAATAAAAGAAATGCATATTCTTAGGAATTTTTTATGTAATCTTTTGTCTAATTTAGGTAAAGCACCTAACAGCAAAGGCAATACAATGTTCTTTGATAAAATAAATAATTCTTCTATCAATTTAACAGTATTGGAATCCCAATAATCTGTACTCAAATTATAAATTGTTTCGTACATTTCGGCTTCATTCCTTAAGTTATCTAAAAAATCAAAAACTTGCGCTATGTCTATAATATTTTTTTCAAACTCATCCATCAAATGTTTTTGACTAACAATTGCATATTTAGATACCCAATAATGTCTTAAGAAAATATTCAAATTAATGTTACCTAAAGAATTTGTAATCTCATCCCACTTTATTTTTGCTTCATCAATTCTGTCTCCAGCAATTTCAAATAAATGAACCTTCAATAAATCAGCTAAAGCAAGATCTAACCCTCTATCATTCAAAGTTTGAAAAATATTATAGGCTGTTTTATTATCTGTTACTTCAGTAGTAATAACTATAAGATTTTTTAATGCAGTTTCCGAAAAATCAGAGCAGTATTTTATTTGTTCCTTAAGTGGTAAATCTTTTAATTTATTCTTAAAATGTTCATTGAAAAATTTATAAGCTTGTAAAATTAATTTATTCGATTTATGTAATTTTCTTTCAGATCTAAATTTAGATATTTTAGAAGAAGGATAATCAAGTTTAAGTATGTAATTTTCAAAAATCCGAATATTTAGTTTTGCTAATGATAATTTATATTTTTTCGGTTCATTTTGTTTAAACATATTATCCATTATTAGATATTTTTTTTCAATAAGACTGTGAAGGTTATTATCAAGTGAATAAAGTATATCTCTAATAAGACATAATATTAGTATTGATGTCGCTAAACGTTGTTGTCCTTCGATAACATTAATTTTATTATCATCACCTAACATAAACATCATAAAACCAAAAAAATGTTGTTTACCTGAATTTTTCGCTTTCTCGATGTCATCTAATAAATCAATCCAATCATCTTTTTTCCAAGAATATTCTCTTTGAAATATTGGGACTCGATATTGTTCATCTATTTGCAATAATTCAGATAATGATTTCTGAGCTTGTTCTTTTATACCTAATTTAATCATAATTTACTCCTTTTCATTTAGACTAAGCATCTATTGGGCATAACATATGCACGCTGCATCAATTTTTATGTTGTACATAACTAACTAATTAATTCCATTTCAAAGTCTAATCATCAAAGCAAATCCGAATTTGGATAAAGATAAGTTAAGTGTCAACTATAAAATATGTTAACGGTAGCAATAAATCCTGCTAATCAAGTACATTAATTCTTAAAAGAAATCTGTTACGAGATTGTCCGACATCGGACGTTTATTGTTCTTTAGCGAACACATTTTTCTTAAAGTGATATTGCTATCTTTTTACTAATAAACACCTTATGTGTTTGGCATATTAATTGCTATATTATATATAATAATAGTATAAAAAAAGGCAGGATTAAATGTTAAAAAATTATTTTAAGATCGCACTCAGGAATTTATTACGACAAAAGACTTATTCATTCATAAATATCTTTGGATTTGCTATTGGTTTGGCAGTATGCCTGATAATTTCATTCTATGTTATAGATGATCTCACTTACGATAACTTTCATGATAAACCAGAAGATGTTTACCACATGCTCACAGTAGATAATTCCGAAGCTGATGGTGCACTTAGTTATTCCATTACTTCAGGACCACTAATGGCAGGTCTTGTAGAAAATGTGCCCGAGGTAATTGCTGTTACCAGACTCACAGGATTTGGAAGAGTTAATGTTGGACAGGTTATAGAGAACCCTGAAGAGCAGATTGAAGATCAAATACAACCCTTAACACTTGCAGTAGATGAAGATTTCTTTAAGGTTTTCAGTTTCAAAATATTAGCTGGAGAAAGCGAAAATCCAATGCAGGATTTAAGTGGTATTTATCTTACTCCTGAAATTGCCGAAGCTGTATTTCCAGGTGAAGATCCAATTGGAAAGCCTGTTTTAGCTGGAAGATTGGAAAATGCATTTGTAGCAGGGATCGTGGAAGCACCACCTGCAAATTCCCACCTTCAGTTTGGCATGATATTACCTTTGAATATTGAAAGAAATGCTGTCTGGTGGGATAGTTGGGAAAATCTTGCTCTTACTGGATATTTCAGACTTCATCCAAATGCCAATCCATTACAAGTGAAACAGAAGATCACGTCATACGCCAGAAATGGAGGACTTGCAGAAGTTTTTGAACCGGATATGCAACCTTTAGAAGATGTTCATCTTGGATCATCTCATTTGCGTTACGATTTTATGAATGTCGGCAAAAATGATAAAATGAAAGTTTATACATTAGCAATTATCGCAATTTTCGTTCTCATTATTGCATCTATAAATTTCATTAATCTTTCCAGTGCTCGTGCTGCCCGTCGTGCTCGTGAAGTGGGTTTAAGAAAAGTCATCGGAGGTAACCGTAATCAACTTTTCTGGCAGTTCCTGGGTGAATCGGTCATGATAACCTTTATTGCCATGATTTTAGCTTTAGCAATGTTCGAAATAGCTCTTCCCCATCTTAATAATTTCCTGCAAAAAAATCTGACTTTAAACCTAGTAGAAAACTACCAATTCATATTATTCATAATTCTCACTTCTATTGTTGTAGGAATCCTGTCCGGAATTTATCCGGCTCTTATTCTTTCAGGCTTCAATCCTCTCAGTGTGATTCATGGCAATTTTAAAAGCAGTAAAAAAGGTGTTCTCTTGCGTCGGGTTTTAGTGGTTGGTCAATTTGCAGTTTCTATTGCTCTCATTATTGCCGTATTTATTGTACTTACACAAATCCGTTACTTGAATAGTATCGATTTGGGTTATAATAGAGAGGATGTTGCTGTACTGCCCGTATTTGATAATGCTCAGGGACCGATCTTAAAAGATAAGATCGAAAAACTTTCCTCTGTAGAATCTGTAGGAACGATAAGTAATATGCCGGGAGGAACTTTAGTTAGATTGGAAGTAGTTCCAGAAGGTCATAATATGGAAAAAGGAATGATGTTTGATCGGTTGATGATTGATGATGACCTAGTAGAAACTTTGCAGATTGGATTATTGGAAGGTAGAGATTTCTCGGCAGATTTCCCTTCTGATGTACAAAACTCTGTTCTTATAAATGAAACTGCCATGAAAACACTGGGTTGGGCAGATCCAATCGGGAAGAAACTAGTAATGATTGACGAGAATGAAGCTCAATTGGAAAGAACTATTATAGGTGTGATAAAAGATGTAAACCTTACGACTGTTCGACGGAAAGTTAATCCTATGGTGGTGGTTCATAGTGGTGAATTCATACCACGCTTGCTTATCAAATTACAACCGGATAACCAGGAATATGCCATTGAAGAAATAAATCTAATCTTCCTAGAATCATTTCCCGATGCAAATATTAATATTCTTTTCTTCAACGATTTTTTCAACTTCCAGTTCCGTCAGGACAGAGCTTTTGCAATTAATATTGCAGTATTTTCTGTATTGGCAATCCTTATTGCCTGTCTTGGTTTATTTGGATTAGCCTCTTTCACAACTCAGCAAAGGCAGCGTGAGATCGCAGTACGTAAAGTTCTGGGCTCATCCGTTAAATCCATTGTTTTCCTACTTACAAAAGAATTTGCCAGATGGGTGATTGTTGCTAACCTGATAGCCTGGCCTCTTGCTTATTACGGCATGACAAAGTGGTTAGAAAATTTTGTTTACCGTACATCATTCAATCCATTGATCTTTGTAGCTGCCGGTATTGCCGCACTAATAATTTCTATCCTCACGATCAGCTTCCAAACAATCAAAGCAGCCAATATTAATCCTGCAAGTGCATTGCAGTATGAATAGATTAAAAGGAGTGAGTATGAAACGAATTCAAATTATAATTATTATGTTCTTAGTTTCAACAATACTTTTCGGTCACAACTTGTTAAGTCTACCAGAAAGTGTTGTTTATGATTCACTTAATAATCGTTATCTTATATCTAATTGGGGCAATGGAAATATAGTTCAAATTGATAGCAACGGAACTCAAAGTAACTGGCTTAGCAATGTTCAATGCTATGCAGGACTTCACATTAGAGACAGTGTTTTATATGTTGCTTGCAGGGAATACGGAGTTAAAGGATTTAATTTGAATACAGGAGAAAATGTTCTTAATGTTGATATTATCGGTGCCACAAACATTAATGATATAACTTCTGATAATTCCGGGAATTTATATGTTTCATATCCAACAGGTGATGCGATCTATAAAATAAATATTGTAACAGAACAATATTGGTTATTTGCGAATAGTGGTTTGGATGTTCCAAATGGTTTGTATTTCGATGAACCAAATAATAGATTGTTAGTAGTTTCTTATAGAATGAATTCCCCGATCCAGGAGATTAGTTTTGCGGATTCAACTGTATCTATAATTGTATATCCGGGATTAAATAATCTGGATGGAATTTCGCAGGATAATGATGGAAATTTCTATGTGTCATCTTGGTATAACAATAGAGTTTACAAGTTTGATAGCGAATTTGCAAATTCTCCTGCAATATTTTCTAATCACGGTGATGATCCTGCAGATATCTATTTTGACAAAGTAAATAATGTATTAGCCGTTCCTTTGTTTTTTACACATCAAATTGAATTTGTGGAAGCCGGTACAGGGATCAATCAATCTGATATTATTGAGAAACCAGGGATCATTTCATTGCATAACTACCCAAATCCTTTCAACCCATCCACAACGATCTCATTTGAATTGAACACAGAAAACGCCGAAAGCGCCGAAATAGTAATTTACAATCTGAAAGGGCAGAAAATTAAAACTCTTTTCCCGAGCTTGTGTCATCCTGAGCCCTTCGACAAGCTCAGGACAGGCTCTGTCGAAGGGCGAGGAGAAATGAGTATTACCTGGTACGGAACCAATGATAATGATCAACCAGTAACATCTGGGATTTATTTATATAAATTGAAAATTAATGGCAAAATGCAAGCTTCCAGCAAAATGATATTGCTGAAATAAAGGAGAAAATATGTTCAAAAATTACCTAAAAATCGCTTATCGAAATATTATCAAACAAAAGGCTTATTCATTCATTAATATTTTCGGGCTGGCTATAGGACTGACAGCCTGCATACTTGTGGGTTTGTATATCTGGCAAGATCTTCATTATGACAATTATCATAAAAATAGCGACAGAATCTTCCGCTTGACTATGCAGACGATTGCTCCCACCTATGCCTATCATATGGCAGAAACACCTGCTCTTGTAGCACCCAACCTGGAACAGAATTTTCCTGAGATCGATAAGATATCTCGCATCTATTTTTCCAGTGACGATCTGATCACTTACGAAAGTAATAAATTCTATGAAGAAGAAATAATTTTTGCAGACGAAGATTTCTTTGATATCTTCAGCTACGTAACTTTGCAGGGAGATCCAAACAAATTTCTAAAAAAAGAGAATTCCATTATCCTCACCAGAAAAATGGCAGATAAATATTTTGGAATTGATAATCCGATTGGGAAGATTCTCAATTACAATAACAAAATAGATTTTGAAGTTACCGGAGTTATCGAGAATGTTCCTATAAATTCTCATTTCACTTTTGATATGGTTGCAACCTATAAGACTTTAGCAGATCTACCCGAGGGGAATTACTTGGATCAATGGGGAGCGACATTCGGATCATATACTTATGTGATGCTGCATCCCGAAACTGATATTGATCGGTTTATAAGCAAGGTCGATCCTTTCCTGACAGAGAAAATGGAGAAGTCGGACAATGTTTATAAATCTGTTGTTTTACAGTCGATTGAATCTATTCATATTTTCTCAGATCTTGATGATGAGATCAATCCCAATAGTTCGGTAACCTACATGTTGATATTGAGCTCGATTTCACTTTTCATTCTCATATTAGCCTGCATCAATTTTGTGAATCTGACCACAGCGAGAGCTGTAAAACGAGCCAGAGAAATTGGCGTAAGAAAAGTATTTGGTGCTTTCAAATTGCAATTAGTTCGCCAGTTTCTGGGTGAATCGATTCTGATTACGTTAATTGCTTTGGGCTTTGCTTTCGTTCTAGTAGAACTTTTCATTCCATCTTTTTCGCAGCTGATAGGAACTACTCTCGTTTATAGTTGTTTCACTAATCTGCCGATCTTGATGGCGATTATCTTAACATCTTTGTTGATTGGATTATTGGCAGGATTGTATCCAGCCTTTGTGTTAACTCATTATCAGCCTGCACTGGTGATGAAAGGTGCCACTAAACAAGGGAAAAGCGGGTCAGCTATCTTACGGAAAAGTTTGGTTTTATTTCAGTTTTCTATTTCGATCATTCTGATAATTTTTACGATCCTGATCAATCAGCAGATCAATTTTATGCGTGGTTTTGATATGGGATTTGACAAAGAACAAGTGGTTGTACTGAAAACTCCCGAAAGGATGTCGAGAAATTATGAAACAATAAAAAGCGAGATCAATGCAATTCCGGGTGTTATTGAATCTTCTGCCAGCTTGGGTGTACCTTTGCAGGGAAGCGGCTTTGGAACGTATCTGATTCCCAATATGGAATTTGAAGATGAAGAATTTCAAGTCTCGATAAAGACGATAGACTCCCACTATCTGGAATTCTATGATATCCCGCTTTTGGCAGGAAGAGCACTTTCCGAATTGGATGGTGCTGGATGGACAGCTGATGTGACTGTTGTGAATGAAACAACCGTGAAAAAACTTGGTTTCACCAGCAACGAAGCTGCGCTTGGAAACAACTACACTATTGGTCTGAGTGATGGCATAAAAAGATTTTCACCTGAGATTGT
>JAGLPW010000004.1 GCA_023137125.1 Candidatus Cloacimonadota bacterium
GATGAGAAAGAAATATCTTCTCTTCTTTCTTCCGTTGGAATAAAAAATGGACTAGAAGAAGCAATAGACTATAATATCAAACATGAAAAAACAAAAAAAATAGGAAAACCATTCCTCATTGCTTTAGCTTCTATTAAAAAAGCTGAAACAGGGATATCGTATAAATTTGATCTTGAATCTTGCATAGATGTTGATGAGCATTATGAAATGGATGCTTTATCACAATTTGAAAAAGTTGAACAAAACCAACCTCTTGCTGATATTTCAGTTAGTGATACGCAAGATGCTGGAGTTGACATTTTTAGCAATAAGGTTTCGGGGCAAGACTCTCAAGTAAATGTGGAAGATGTTTTAGGAAGTAATGTTTATTATTCAGCAGAGACAAATCAGATATTATCATCGGAAGCAGGATATCCATATTTAGATGATGAAAATAAAATATGCTTGAAATCTACCTTTATATCCCAAGATATTCACGATACAAATAAAACTATTTATGGGAGCACAACAATTGATGGGATTGTTTCTAATTCCAATTTGGAAGTTTTTGGCGATCTTTGGGTTAAAGGAAATATTACGGATTGTAATAATGACGGAATTATAGTTCATGGTGATGTGATCTTTGATTATGCAGAAAATTCCAAAATTGTTGCTTCCGGAAAAATCATTATTAATAAAAATGCTCGGAACAGCTTGATCTATGCAAATGAAGCAATAGAGGCTGAAGAGAACAGTTCAATTTCCGGTGGAGTAATTCAAAGTGGTGAAAGCTTGGATGTTTTTTCTGTTGGAAGTCCTCTTGGTGTTCTAACTGAAGTAGAAATTGCAATTGCTCCGTTTTTAAAAGAGCAGATACGAATTACCTTCAAAAAACTCTCTCAGGCGAGAAATGATTCGGAAATTGATGAAACATTAATTTCCTCACTTGTAGCAAAATTGCAGGAATTGCAATTAGAGTTTGAAAAAGAAATAGAAAAATCACATTCTAACGATTCTTTAAAGATCAAAATTAAAGAAAAAGCTTATCCAAATTCAAATATAAGGATATTGAAAGATATTCTGGAGATTTCTGAGGAAAAGATTAATATCGAAATATCAGTAAATGAGACAGGTTTGGAGATAAATGAAGTTGACAGATTATAGCATCAAATATCTTTTGTTAATAAAAATATTTAGTGGGTATGAGAAAAGTGAAGTATCTGTGGATTAAGATAATAGATAAAAAAGATTTTTAGTATAAATGATAAAAGCATTTACCGACTGGTAAATGCTTTTTTTGTTTTTAAAAGATTTAAGGGGTGTAAATGAAAAAGCAATTAGAGATATTAATTCAAATGCAAAAATTTGATACTGTCATCGGGGAGAAGAATATTCTAACAAGAGAATTACCCCAGCAATTGAATAGTTTAAAGCAATCTCTAAAGGATGCGGATGAAGCTGCAGCAGCTACAAAAAGTGAACTTGATGAAAACTTGAAAGATCAAAAATTAAAAGAACTCGATATAGCTGACAATAACGCAAAAAGTGATAAGTATAAAAATCAACTTCTTACTATCGAAACAAACAAAGAATACAAAGCACTTAACAGTGAGATAAACCACCTGGAAAAGGTAAACTCTGAAATTGATGATGAATTGATCGGGTTAATGGAAGTTGAATCTGAACTTAAAGAGCGCCTGGAAGAAGAGAAAAAATCACAAAAAAAAGCATCTGATGAACTTAAAGCTAACGAAGAAAAACTTGAAAAAGAAATTCAAGAAGTACGAAAGGATATTGAAGATCTAAAAGGTAAGAGAAATGTTCTGGCAATAGAGCTTCCAAGAGATCTAATCCGCAGATACGCTGCGTTAATAAAAAATAAAAATCGTAAAGCAGTTACATTTAATGATAATAATGCTTGCAGTGCTTGCGGTTATACCATTCGACCTCAAGTTGCTATTGACATAAAAGAAGCTGAATCTGTAATTTATTGCGAGAGTTGTGGAAGAATTCTTGTAGCTCATTTATAATATATTTAGTGTAGTCAAAGAAGATAAAGTGTCTGCTTCGTGGAAACACGGAGAGGAAAGTCCGAACACCAAAGGGCAGGATACTTCTTAACGGGAAGTTCTGGTAACAGAAAGCTAGCTCCACAGAAATAAACTACCAGATATCATTTGATGTTTGGAAAAGGTGAAATGGTGGTGTAAGAGACTACCAGTTCTCGGTGTGAATCGGGAAGCTAGGAAAGCCTTATCCGGTGCAATGCCAAATAGGAGAATGAGAGCCGGCCCGGCTTGTTAAGTTCTCGGGTGGGCAGCTAAAACCGGTCAGTAATGAACCCGGTTGGGTATAGCAATATCCGGTTTAGAGAAATAGACACTGGATTGCTTATTAGGCAATTTACAGAATTCGGCTTAATATCTTCTTTGACGCTTATTTTTTATATTAAAGGAATGATAAATGCAAAAAAAATGGAAAATATCTGAACCTCTGTCAGAGGAATTACAAAGACAAAAAGAACATATAGTTGAACATATAAAATGCCCCGAAATGATCGCAGAGATGTTGATCAGAAAAGAGCTGATCAAGATTAAAGAGATTAAAGAATTTTTCCATCCCGATTTAATTAATATGCACGATCCATTCATCTTTAAAGATATGAAAAAAGCCACTGAACGAATCATATCGGCAATCGAGAAAAAAGAACTGATCACGATCTATGGTGATTACGATGTTGATGGTACAACCTCTTCGGCTCTATTATTTCTTGGATTAAAAAAGATCGGTGCAAATATCGGTTATTATATTCCGCATAGAATGATCGATGGTTATGGATTATCGCTGAGTGGTGTTGACATACTCAAAGAAAATGGAACAGAATTAATTATCAGTGTAGATTGCGGAATTAATGCAATTGATGAAGTTGAACAAATAAATGATCTGGGAATGGATATTATTATTACAGATCACCACAATCCAAAAGAGGAATTACCTCAAGCATATGCGATAATAAATCCTAAAAGGATCGATTGTGATTACCCATATAAAATGCTGGCAGGAGTTGGTGTTGCCTATAAACTCCTGGTTGCGGTCTATTACCAATTAGAGATAAATACAGATGAACTTGTTGATAAATATATAGATCTTGTGGCCCTGGGAACTATTGCCGATATTGTTCCTCTTACGGGTGAAAACAGAATAATTGCCAGCCTTGGTTTAGATAGGCTTATAAAGAAACATAATATTGGATTAAATGCACTCATTAAGCTTGCAGGACTTTCCCAAAAAGAACTTAATTCTTCTGATATTGTATTTGGAATTGCACCGCGGATCAATGCTGCAGGTAGAATGGGAAGTGCTACACGAGCTGTTGAACTTATGGTTTCTGTAGATGAAAAAGAAAGTGAAGAATTAGCCCAGATCATTGAAAGGGAAAACTCTTTAAGGCAGCAAATAGATCAACGTACTTTCCAGGAAGCGTGTGATATTATTGAGAAGAAATACAAAAATATGGATGAAACTCCAATTATCGTTGTCTCTTCTGATGACTGGCACCCCGGAGTTATTGGGATCGTGGCTTCTAAATTAGTAGAAAAATATTACCGGCCATCAATTATGATAACATTCAAGGAAGGAGTTGGAAGCGGTTCCGGCAGAAGTATTGCGGGATTTAATCTTTTTGATGCGCTTGTTTCAGTAGAAGGATATTTGGAAACATTCGGTGGGCATAAATATGCAGCCGGTCTGCAGATCCTAGTAGAATATGTAGATCTCTTGGAGAATAAACTAAAAAAATATGTTAAGGAACATACAACAGAAGATCAGTTTATTCCACCCTTAAATATTGATACAAACTTAGAATTATTTGAGATCAATGATAATCTGCTTGAGTGGTTAGAAAAATTTGCTCCTTTTGGTCCCGGAAATATGCGTCCCACCTTTGTCACCGAGCAGGTTATGGTAGTTGGATTTCCCTATAATGTAGGGAAGAATCATCTTAAATTAAAAGTTATGAAGGACGGCTGTGAGCTTGACCTTATCGGGTTTAATCTGGGAGATTATCTTCCCTTCCTTAAAAAAGGATCAACTGTTGACATTGCTTATTCCTTGGAATTCAATACATGGCAGGGAAGAACATCTATCCAGGGTAAATTGAAAGATCTTAGAGTTGCTGATCAAAATAAATGGGATTATTGATCATGATAATAAAAAATAGTTTTAGGCTTTTTCTTTTGCTTATTCTGTTTTTAACTTCCTGTTCAACTATCGAAATGCAATCTTATAGAACTCCAGAAAGTATCATTGTAATTCAAAAAATCCAAACTGATTTTATTCCCAAGAAATGCCTTTATTCTTCTATTAGTAAAACTGCTTTTATTTTAGAAGATGAGTCCAATATAATTCATATTTATAAGAATGGAAAAAAGATCAATACAATTGGCGGACTCGGTTTTACTTCTTTAAGTTTTAATAAATTAGCAGACATTACTCTTTCACCGGATGGTAATCTATTAGCACTCGACAGCTTCCAAAAAAAAATTAAGAAGTTTGATATCGATGGTAAACTTATTACAGAATTTAATTTGAATGGTTTTGTTGAACCAACTCTATTTATGGTTGCCTTGGATGAAACTTATTACATCTATGATAACGCCTCCAAAGAGATAATAATAACACGTACTTTTGATGAATCTGATTGGTACACTTTTGGTAAATTCCAGCTTGGTAATCCAAGTAAAATAAATTTGGGGAAAAATGAGATCACAGTTTATGATGAGCAGAAGAATGTTACGATAATTTTTGGAATTTTGGGACAATTCCAAAATGAAATTGATGGCAATATCCAAATTGAAAAACAACAACAATACATTTTGAAAGAATACTTTATCTATTATCCTAAGAGTGATAGTAAATTTGCAATTTCAACAAATAAATGGAACGACTTTTCAATTGAAGATAATGTGATCCTGCTTTCTGATAACGAAATATGGATTGGAAAACTTACATATTTAGAACCAAAAGAGAAATAAATTGGTTTCAATAAAAACTAAGACAAAACTTAAAACTTATTTTTTCCCGGCTTTAGCTGGTACAATACTCGGATTGAGCAGACTTCCCATTCATCTTGGATTTCTCGTATTTTTTGCCTTCATTCCGCTGTTTTATTTCTTTAGTGAACAACGTAAAAAGAAAGAGATCTTTTTAGCAGCAGCAGCTTTTGGTTCTGCTTATACTATCGTCTGTCTGCATTGGATATCTTTAGTTACATTTCCCGGTTACCTGGGAATATTCATCTTATTTGCTGTTTATTTCTATATTGTATTCCAGCTTTACTATTTTATAAAACAGCAGAATATAAAATTTGGTTATCTCGGATTTATCTTAGTTTGGATAAGTTTTGAGTTCTTGCAAAATTTTGGTGAATTCAGTTTTCCATGGTTCAATTTGGGATATTCATTAGCAGATTATTTGCCGTTCATACAGCCAGTTGAGCTTGGCAGTATGCCACTTCTTTCGTTACTGATCTTACTTGTTAACATTCTTCTTTTTGAATTAAAAGGGAATTTAAAACGTAATCTGACAGTAATTTCTATAATTATAATTTTGTGGTCTGCTTATGGAGTTATACGGCTTAAAACAATTCAATTAACGAAAACCGATTTTAATGCTTCAATTATTCAAGTTAGTATTCCGCAGGATAAAAAGTGGGAAGAGATATATCTGGATTCAACTTTGAGCTTATATGAAGAATTCAGCCATAAAACTGCAAAAGAAAAAACAGATCTCATAATCTGGCCGGAGTCATCAACACCGGTTTATTTATTAAGGCAGATGGAATATAGAAAATGGATCTTAGATCTTTCCGAAGAATTGGATACTGACATTTTTACCGGATTTCCACACTATAAATATATAGGAGAAGATTATCCCAATAGGTTCAAATTCTATAACTCAGCAACCCTAATTGGGAAAAACAGAAAGGTTTATCCGCCATATTACAAGAATATCCTGGTTCCATTTGGAGAACGAATTCCGTTCCTAAAATATTTCCCCTTTTTATGGAACGTTCATCTGGGTCAGGCTAACTGGGAATACGGCGAGAAACTGGAATATTACACAGTGAACGGTTATAAATTTTCTTCATTGATCTGTTTTGAAATAGCATTTCCATCATTAACTACAGAGATGGCAAGAAATGATGTTGATTTCATTGTTAATATTACTAATGATGCATGGTTTCATCGCTCAGCAGGAACGTATCAACATGTTGCAATGACCAAATTTAGAGCTGTAGAAACCCGCAAACAAATATATCGTGCGGCAAATACCGGATATTCTGTTATTGTCTCTCCCACTGGAGAATTCCTAAAACAAACTGAACTTTTTGAAAAAGTTACGATAAGTAATCCACTTTATATCTATGAAAATAATTCTTACTTTACAAAATATTTCTTCTGGTTTCCCTTTGTCTTTGTAGTTGGCGCAGGAATACTCTTGGCATATTCTGTAATATATTGCTTGATAAACAGAAAGAGGAAGTTGTAGAAAAAAAGTAAAAAATGAAAAAATATTATTATACGATCGGGGAAGTAAGCAATCTGCTTGATCTGAAGACGCATGTTTTACGCTATTGGGAAACTGAATTTCCACAGGTACATCCTAAAAAGAAATTCGGGCGTAACCGGCGATACAGTCCCGACGATATTGAAATTTTAAAGAAGATCAAATACATGCTTCATACTCAAGGATTTACAATAGAAGGTGCTAAAAAAAAGTTGAAAGTTGATATTGCAAATAAAGAGCAGATCAGTTTGGATTTCTCGGTAGATAAAAAAGAAGCGAAGAAACAAATAAAAGATGAATTATTAAAAATAAAAGAAATACTAAAAAATAATAGGGAGAAAAAATGAAAAAAGTAATTTCAATAGTGTTATTATTAACATTAACATTTAATTTATTTTCTTTAATGGTTATTACTAAAGATGGAAAAAAAAGATTGGGAGAGATTAAAAAGGCAAATGCTGAAGAAATTTATTTTGTTGAAACTAAATATCCTGATAAATTATTAATATTTGAACAAGAAATTATCTCATCAATAGTAAGTGATGAAAAAGATATAATTACAGAAATATTTAATGATGGAGTTAAAGGAAGAATAAACTATAATTCATTTCAAGAAGTCATCAATGTAGAATTAAATTTTTCAAAAGTTACTGAAGAACCTGAGGAAATGATTACAATACAAGAAGAAGAAAAACTTGAAGAACCTCTTATAAAGGTTAACTATAATGAATCTTTTGATTTAGGATATTCATATGGATTGCAACATCATCCCTCTGGTGGTTGGGGTTTTGGTGGTTTTACTTCAGGATTTCTCTTAGGTATTATTGGAGCAGGGCTGCATTTCGCAATTGCTTCGGGATCATCCCCTGAAACAAATTATATTCCTGAAAATGTTGAACCTCTTGCATATAGAAATGGTTTTGAAAAGGCAGCAAGGAAGAAAAATAAGAAAAGTTCTATAACTGGTGGTTTATTGGGAACTGCAACTGTTGTAGTATTATTCTTAATGACTGAATCTAATAAGTAATTAAATAGGTTATCAGAAATAAAACAATTACTTACTAAAGAATAAAAAAAAGCCATCCGGCAAGTCGGATGGCTTTTTTATTTAACTCTAATTATTTTCTTTTCATCATTTTACGTTTTGGGGAATGATGTTCTCCCTTCAATTCTTCCGCTTTCTCTTTTTGCTCTGGTGTTAAGATGCTCCATCTTTGTTCGTGTTGTTCAATTCTACTTATTGCAATATCTTGTTTCTTTTCGAAGATCTTTTTAGTAACGGCTTTTGCCTGTTTGAAATCTTTATCTTTCATTGCACTTCTCTTATCGATCTCTAATAATTCCAAGTTAGCCTTGGCAGTTATCATTTCTTTCTTGTTTTTAATGCGAAGATCTTCCATTTGTTCTTGCTGCTCATCTGTAAGATCTAATTCTTCGCACATCATTTGATATCCATCGTTGTGCATTCCCTGCATCATTCCCGGGTGACCACCATCTTTGAACATTTTACCTTTCATTGGATGTTGATCACAATCGTTATATCTTCTTCCGTCTCCATCAAAAGCTGTTAACAAACCGATTACAGCTATTATTCCGATTACTACAAATACTAATTTTTTCATTTTCTCATCTCCTTAATTTTTGTCAGGTTTATATAAAAACCTAATTATTTCCAGTAGCTTTCTACCCATATCCATCCACGTCGTGTTCGTTCCCAACTTCCAGCAATCCAGATCTTTCCTTCTTTTTTCTTGATCCAATGTCCGGGAATCCACTTGTGTTTGCCTTTTTTTCGATTCCATTGCCAGCGACCTTCTACCCAGAGGTATTTTGCTCCGGGGTTCTCTGTTCTAATTTCCGTTTTTTTGTCTGGCGGTGCAACTCTGAGGTACACAGTTTTTTTTGCACAACCACTAAAGAGAACAATTGCTATAAGTACAGCAAAGAGTGTTTTCTTCATTTTTTCCTCCCTCGACCAGATTCTAGTAGATTCTCTTTAGTCTTAAGGTCTTGACGGAAAAACATTCTAGCTTCCTTTGCAGTCATCTCTTTTCTGAGCTTAATAAAAGAAAGACCTATCTCTTTTTCCATGATAGTTTGTTTATCAATTGCATTGTTCAACCTTTCTAATATTTGCTCTTCATTAAGATCTTCTTCGATTAGAGAAAGGATGAATTGTCTTCTTGCCTTAAAATATTCACGATGTTTTTCTCCCATCTCTTTTCTAAATTCACGGAAATCTTCGCGGCAGTGTATTGGCAATTTTGGTCTCCCATGGATAGGACCTTGCAAACCGGGGCGGAAATATACACGATGGTATAGAAATGTTCCTAAGAAAGCAAAATTGAATGCTAACGAGATGATAAGTAAAATTAGAATTGTTTTTTTAGACATCATAATCTCCTTCAAAATAACTGTATAAAGAATCTTCACCAATAGTAATATTAGAATCCTTAGTTTCCGCATAAAGTCCGCTGCTTAGCATAATACCAGCCACAAAAGATATCAAAACCGATGCTGCGATGGAAAAACTGACTACATTTTTCATGAAAGGATTTGTGCGGTAATTAGACACAGAATTTAATATTTTCTCGTTGAGTCCTGCAGGAACATCTTCTTCAGTATATTGAAAAAGGAAATTATCAACTTGTTGTAAGTTTCTGATCTCGTTCTGACAGAGGTGACAGCTGCTAATATGCTCGCGAACTTTGTTGTGTTCCATCTCACTTAGTTCGCCGGCAATATAGGCATTCAATTTTTTCTCAAAGCTACATTCATTTTTTTGCTTCATTTTTCCTCACCTCTGTTCCCTTAGACAATACTTTTTCATTTTTCCTGCATTTTCTTTTGTTCGGTTATTATCTTTATTAATTTTTTCTTTGCACGTACCAGTTTAGAATCAACTGCAGATTGAGTTGTTTCCAATACTTCGGCAATTTGTTTATAACTCATTTTCTGATAAAATTGTAAGTCAATTAATAATGCCTCTTCCGGTTTAAGTTTAGAAAGTGCATCTTTTACAAGTTCATTTTGCTGTTCATTATTCTTCGTTGATCCATCCGCAAAATGTTCCATTTCCGGGAAATTTGTTACTAATTTGTTTTTTGCATTTCTCTTCTTAATAAGGTTAAGAGCTTTATGATAAGCCGTTCTGAATAAGTAACTTTTATAGGAAGAGTCTTTAATAGAGTTCATTTTTTTATGAAATGCAATAAATGTTTCCTGAAGAATATCTTCTGCATCCTCTTTGTTGCGGAGGATCTTCAAAAGATAATTATATAACCTACCACTCTCATTTCTTAAGAGCACTTCAAATTTATTATTATTCATAATTAATTCCATAAATTACTTTTCTTAAAATATATGACAATAAAAAATTAATAATACTTCAAATTAACCAAATAGGTAGAAAAAAAATAATAATTTCTTGCCAGATAAGGTAAGGATTTTTTTTTAGTTCAATCTAATGAAAAATAAAGGATTAGGAAGGTGTAATTATGTCAAGAGTTTGTGATATCTGTGGAAAGGGAGCACAAGTTGGTAATCATAGAAGTCACGCTATGAACGCGACGAAGAGGAAATTTTATCCTAATCTCCATAAAATAAAAGCGGAGATTGACGGAAAGGTTAAGTCCGTTAAAGTATGTTCTTCTTGTTTGAAGGGTAACAAAGTAAAAAAGGTTATTTAAAACCAATAAATAAGGGAAAAGACCGGTGACGGTCTTTTTTTTTGTCCAAAATTTCAAAAAACTCTTTACTGTAAAATACACGATATTCATATTGCAACCAATTCAAACCATGGAGTAAAAAATGGAACTTGTACTAGAAAAAATCAACGTCCCAGAAGATTGTAATATTATCTTTGGAATGTCACATTTCATTAAAACGGTTGAGGATCTCTATGAAGCAATGGTTAACAGTGTTCCAGGAATCAAATTTGGACTTGCTTTTAATGAAGCATCTGGACCGTGTCTTGTTCGTAAAGAGGGAACTGATGATGATCTTATGCGTATTGCAACAGATAATTTACGCAGAATTGGGGCAGGACACACATTTCTAATTGTATTAAAGGATACTTTTCCTCTCAATGTTCTACCTGCAGTAAAAACATGCAGGGAAGTAGTAAATATTTTTTGTGCTACAGCAAATCCTGTGCAGGTTATCTTAGCTGAAACAGAACAAGGAAGGGGCGTTCTTGGTGTAATCGATGGATCATCACCAAAGGGAATAGAACTTGATAGCGATATTACACAGCGTAAGAATTTTTTAATTGATATTGGCTATAAAAGATAATGAGAACTTTTGTTGCTCTCGATCTTCCTGAAACTATCAAAGAAGATGTGTCTGGAGCAATTAACAACTTTCGTTCTCTTTATCCATTCGGAGTCAATTGGGTTCCTCAAGAAAATCTTCATATTACTTTCCAGTTTATAGGAGAAACAAAAGAGGAAGATATTCCCGAAATTGCAGAATTATTAGAAACTAGTTTTTCGGGACTTCCCACACTCTTTTTCACAAACCCAAAATTGGAAATTCTACCTGGCAGGGATCCGAAGATAATCTGGATCGGTTTGGAAAATAATGATAGCTTAATTCAGAAAACATCAAAAAGATTAAAAAGTAGATTAAGACAGATGGGCTATAAAATTGATTCCAGACGGTTACGTTTTCATATAACTCTGGGTAGAATAAAAAAAAGGTTGCCAGAAAATATGGTAGAACAAATATTAACTACAGAGTTAAAGATAAATAGCTTTGAGGTCTTAAAAGCGACATTATATCAGAGTTTACTTAAACCTCATGGCCCACGTTATATTGAAATTGTGAATATTAAATTTTAAACAAGGAGTTAATTATGGCTACAAAAGATAAACATTCGGCTTTGAAAACTGCACTTAATCAACTTGATAAACAATTCGGTGTTGGTACGATCATGAGGTTGGGAGATAAACCAAAAACTTCTATCGGAGTAATTCCCACAGGAGCAATTAATTTAGATGCAGCTCTGGGTATTGGTGGAATTCCAAGAGGAAGGATCACAGAGATCTATGGTCCGGAAGCTTCCGGTAAAACCACTCTCGCTTTGCATTGTGTAGCAGAATCTCAGAAGCAGGATGGCGTAGTTGCTTTTATTGATGTGGAACATGCACTTGATCCTGTTTATGCCGGGAATATTGGAGTTGATACGGAAAATCTTCTTCTTTCCCAACCTGATGGTGGAGAGCAGGCTTTGGAAATTGTAGAGACACTCGTACGTAGTAACGCTATAGATCTTATAGTTATTGACTCTGTTGCAGCACTTGTTCCACGAGCTGAGATCGAAGGCAATATGGGTGATACTCATGTTGGTTTACAGGCGCGTTTAATGTCACAGGCACTTCGCAAGCTTACCGCTATTATCAGTAAATCCAATACTTCAGTGATTTTTATTAATCAAACGCGAATGAAGATAGGAGTTCCAGCTTATGTGAATCCGGAAACAACAACTGGTGGAGTTGCACTTAAATTTTATTCATCAGTAAGAATGGAAGTTCGAAGAATTGGATCGATCAAGCAAATTGGTCAGGGTGCTGAAATAGTTGGAAATAAAACGCGTGTGAAAATCGTTAAAAATAAATTTGCACCGCCATTTAAAAAAGTAGAATTCCCAATTATTTTTGGTGTAGGAATATCACGTTTTGATCTTCTGGTGGAAATAGCAGTTGAACAAGATATTGTGAATAGAAGCGGTTCATGGTTTGCTTACGGTGAAACCAAGATTGGGCAGGGAGCAGAAAAGGTGAAAGAATTCTTACTTGAAAATGAAGATATCTTAGAAGAAATTGAAATAAAAGTAAAAAAAGCTTTAGGACTTATCGAATCATCAGAAGATGAAGTTAAAGACGATAAAGAGGACTAAAACTACTTCGATAGTTTTAGCTAATGACGAATATTGGGGGATCTTACCGGATAAGATCCTCCATTTTTATTGTAAGGGGCAACTTGAATATTTTGAGCTTAGTGATGATGTAGCTGCTAAACTTCTTGAGGAAATAAGAAAGCTTTCATGGAATAAACTGCTCGATTATCTTGCTTATTGTGAACGTTCTTATGGTGAATGTGATGAGTTTCTTTCTAGAAAGATATTTCTAAAAAAAGAACTTCAACCTACGTTACTCAGAAAAGCAGTTTCACTTAACTTTATTAATGATACCAGATTTGCAGAAATGCTCACAGAAAACCTTATTAGAAATTCAAAAAGTAGAGTAGAAATAAAAAACAAGCTATATGCAAAGAAGATCAATGAAAAAATTATTTCAGATATACTACAAAAAAAAATCGATTCCAAAACAGCCGATGAAATTCTGGAAGCAAATTTTAAGAAGGCAAAAAGAAGATTTTCTAAATTGAAAAAAAATGAGCGTAATGAGAAAATATTAAACTACTTGACGCGCAAAGGTTTTTCATATTGGGAAGTAAAAGAGAAAATGGGGGGATAAATATGGAAGAAGTTAAAAAGATTCGATATACTTATGACCAACTACATGGATTAGTAAAAAAGATAGCAGAGGAAATTACTAAAAGCGGAATTCAAATTGATATAGTAATTGGAATTGCGACAGGTGGTTGGATACCTGCAAGAATTTTGAGGACATTTCTCCCACATGATGGTAGGTTCGCTAAACCACTATACTCATTAGGAATTATTAACTATGACAGTGAAGATAATTTACTATCTGATCCGACAATTGTGCAGGATCTTCCTGTAAATATCGGTTTTAATAATAAGAGTGTGTTGCTGGTTGATGAAGTTGCAGATTCGGGTGGTACTTTCGTAAAAGCAAAGGAATATATTGAAGCACTTTCACCTAAAAGTTTACATACAGCCGTTATTCACCTTAAGGAGAAAAGTAAATTCAGACCTGATTTTGTAGGTGAAAATGCTGGGAATAATTGGATCATTTATCCCTGGGACGTTAAGTAAAATTAGGAATAAGGAATTAGGAATGAAAGATAATATGATAAAAGTTTCTGATATTGTTGCACATTTAAATAAAATTGCCAACCCATCTTTGGCTTTTGATTGGGATAATGTAGGGTTCCAACTCGGTGATGGTAACCAGGAAGTTAAAAAGATCCTGCTCACATTAGATGTTACAGAAAATGCCATCAATAAAGCAATAAGAGAAAATGTTGATCTGATAATTTCTCATCATCCGTTTATTTTCAAACCCATAAGTAAGATCACAAATCCGATCTATCTTAAATTAATTAAAAATAATATCTCAGTGTTCTGTGCTCATACAAATTTGGATGTTATCAAGAAGGGAGTGAATTTTGCTTTAGCAGAAAAATTGGAATTATCCAATTTGAAATTCATCTCAAACGAAAATGGTTCAACATTATTTCAGGTTGCAGTTTATGTTCCTTCCGATAGCATGGTGAAAGTAGCCGACGCTGTCTTCGCTTTCGGAGCTGGTATTATTGGGAATTACAGTAACTGTATGAACGACTATGAAGTTAGTGGGCAGTTCATGCCGGTAGAAGGAAGCAATCCTGTCTTGGGTACAAAAGATAAATTGGAAAAAGTTGTAGAACGCAAATTGGAATTTTTTGTCGATTCTTTTAAATTACCCAAAGTCATAGAAGAAATGGAGAAAGCTCATCCTTATGAAACTCCGGCATATGCTGTTTATCCGCAGGAAAAACAGAATGAAAACTTTGGACTTGGTCTTATCGGTGAATTGAAGCAGGAGATGACTCTGGAAGATTTTGCCAAAACAGTTAAGAAAAATTTACAAGCACCTTTTGTGAAATTATGGAGAGCCGGAAAACCTGCAAAATCAAAAGTAAAAAGAATTGCTGTTTGTGGTGGAAGCGGGACATCACTTCTTTCCAAAGTATATGGGCGGGCTGATGTTTTTGTCTCTGCTGATTTTACATATCATACAGTTCTGGAAAGTCGTATTCCGTTAATTGATGCAGGACATTTTTATACAGAAAATCCGGTTCTAAAGAATTTACGTGAAATGCTTGCAAAATTTGATTTAGAAATAATAAAATTGGAAGCAGTTGAACATGAAATAAAAGATCAAATTATAATTTGATAAAAATATGAAAATCAATCCCTCAAATTGGGATAAAGAAAAATAATATTAGGATAAATAGATGGATCTCTCTCCCTGGCTTCTGGATTTTATAAACAGTTACGGTGTATTGGCACTTTTTTTTACATCGTTTATTGCTGCCACTATTGTGCCTGCCAGTTCAACTGCTATTTTACTTGCAGCGTTAGCAGCCGGAGCTCAACCTATTCCTGCTCTGATTGCCTGTTGTATCGGTAATAGTTTGGGGTGCGCTGCAAATTATTGGATAGGTAGACTTATTGGTAGACCATTAATTCCCAGACTTAGAAAAACTAAGAATGGCAGAAAAGCTATAAGATATGTACGAAAGTATGGAACTTATAGTTTGTTCATTGCCTGGGCACCATTTGTGGGAGATCCTATCACAATTGCTGCTGGTATTTTCCGTATTAATTTCCTGAAATTTTCAGTTATTGTATACTCTTTTCGCATAGTTGGTTATATAATCGTAGCTGCATTTTTTGTGTAAAAAGAAAGCCTTCCCCAAAATAGGAAAGGCTTGCATGAATAATTTCAGTTACAGAAAATTACTCTTTTTTCTTACATTCGCAGATGTGTTTTGAACATAAAGCTAGAATCAAAAAGCTGGTTGCTGCATGGAAATAGTTCACAGGATAACCAACTCCTAAAAAGGCACTTCCTTTCAGAAAAGTAATCAAACCAAACAGTATCAAAATAGTGCCTACAACCACCAAACCGCTACTAATAAATTTCATTTTTACCTCCCTTTGTTTTAGATGCAAAGCATCTTAACTAATTTTATTCACTACCCCTTCAACCCACTTGAAGCAAAACTTGCGATGATCTGCTTCTGAGCAAAAAGGAATAAAATAACCAACGGTAGAATACTAAAGGTAGAAGCTGCCATTAAAAGAGATGTTTGTGCAGAAGCTTCCTGTGAAAAATAACTTAGACCCACCTGAAGCACTCGAAGACCAGGACTATCTGTCATTATCAACGGCCACATAAAACTATTCCAACTTCCTATAAAACCAAAAATAGCCGCGGTTACGATCACAGATTTAGAAAGCGGTAAAACCAGCGTCCATAAAGTACGGAAACGTCCGCAACCATCAATTCTGGCAGCATCAAATAGTTCATCGGGAATGGTTTTAAATTGCTGCCGAAGCAGGAAGATCGTAAAGATATTAGCTATCCATGGAATTATAAGTGCATTATATGTATCGATCCAGCCCATGTGATTTAATAGCACATAGGATGGGATCAAATAAACCGGTTGAGGAACCATCATCATACTGATGAAAAGATAGAAAATAAAATCTCTGCCTTTAAACCTCATTGTTGCAAAGGCATAAGCTGCTAAAGAACCGGTTATCAATACTCCAAAAACTACTGAAAATGAGACAAATAGTGTATTGAAAAAATATCTTTTAAAGGGAACTTTCGTGAAAGCCTCTTTATAATTTTCAAAATGCAGCTTGAATTCTTTATTTTCGACAATATCTGAGGTTGAAACTTTTTCATACGAACGAATTAGGTACATATTTTCATCGAAGATATGAATATATGTACTGTCACCATCCTCTTTAACTGGAGTGATCCGATAAATTGTTCCATCTTCTTCATAGGTGGAATAATGTTCAATGGGCAAAAACCCGACATTACCCTTATTCACTTCCAATTGAGATTTAACTGAAGTAGTTAACATCCAGATAAACGGGATAACCATTAACAAACCGCAAACACTAAGAATTATATATGATATTGATCTTCTCATTTATTTACCTATCAATAATGAACTTTCTTTTCAAGTCTTTTCTGGAATAATGTAAGAGTTAAGATAATTCCAAATAGAATAAGAGCGATCGCACTTGCATAGCTGAGGTTATTGCTTTCACCAAACCCTTTATCAAATAGGAAGTAAACTATCACCTTGGTCGTTCCCAATGGACCTCCAACAGGAGGACCGGTCATCAAGTAAATTTGTGAGAATACTTGGAAAGTTACAATAGTTGTCATCATAAGAACGTAAAATGTTGTGGGAGAGATCAAGTGCCAGGTGATCTTGAAAAATTGCCTTACTTTTCCTGCACCATCAATATCAGCAGCCTCATAATATACTTTTGGAATGTTCTGCAATCCGGCTAAGTAAATGATCGTATTATAGCCAAGCCCCTTCCAGATAGTTACAATAATAATGCAGAATAAAGCAAGCGAGGGACCCCCAAGCAGTAAATATAATGTATTATAACTCATTCCAATTCCACCCGAAAGATTTTGGATAAAACCACTGAAATTCATTCCAAGACTGCTTAGGAAGAGATCTGTTACTCCACGACTCTCCGCCAGCCAGCCCATTGGATCAAATCCAATTTTGGTCAGGAAAAAATTTGCCAGTCCGGTCTGCTGATTAAATATGATCTTCCATACAATAGAGATAGCAACCATCGAGGTTACAGTGGGAATAAAATAAATGGAACGAAATAGACTTTTTAATTTTTCAATTCCATTCAGGAAATTTGCAAAAACAAGAGAAAGTACCAAACTTATTGGAACAACAAAAATCACTAAATAGAATGTGTTCAGCATCGATTGCCAGAATTCACCATCATGATACATAGTAATATAATTTTCAAATCCGATGAATTTTCCCGGACCCGTTATCGTCCAATCATAAAAACTAACGATAAACGATAAAATGATGGGTATAAGGCGGAAGACAATAATTATAATTGCCGCTGGTAAAATATATAAGTATGGACCAAAATCAAACTTCTTTTTCATATTATTACCTATCTGTTCCTCTCTCGATAATTTAATTAAGTTCCTTAATGTCAATTGAATTTTGGTTCTATAATATTACCAGAACAGATTCACTAGTACACAACAAGATAGTTGACACGAAATTAAAGAAACTCAATTAATGAAAACAGAAAAAATACTAAGGGAGAATCGATGAAATTATTTAAATTGTTTGTTATATTTATGGTTTTAATCTCTATTAAACTTTCTGCAGAGATTGTTCACTACTCACAATTACCAGAGGACATTCAAAGAATTGTTATTCCCGATATGGAAGGCAGGGTGTTGATAAATGATCTGGATTCGCAGCTTATTAATAATATTTATAGGGAAAGGGAGCTTCCCTTAGTAGCTGATGGCTGGCCAATTAGTTATACTGGCTCAAATTGTAAAAATGGTGCAATTTATATAAATATGGATTCGGATTCGGATTTAGAGATTCTCTTTGGTGTCGGAACAAAGATCACTGCTCTGAATTTAGATGGAAGCACTGTTGATGGCTGGCCGGTGCAATTGAGTTTTTATATCTGGAGCAGTCCGGCCGCTGGTGATATTGATGGTGATGGCGAGATTGAGATTGTTTGCACTAGCCGCAACAATACTACCGCGAATTCTGGAGCACTTTATGCTTTTGAGCTAGATGGAACACCTTGTGCCGGTTTTCCTGTAACTCAAGCAGGGGGTGGTACAAATAGTGTTTGTCTTTTTGATCTCGATTCCGATGGAGATATGGAAATGCTTGTGAATGTAAGAAATCATCCACAAGGCTGGGTTTATGTTTATGATGGTGACGGAAGCGTTTATCCTGGTTTCCCGCAAGAATTAGATTATATTCCGGGAGCAGGAATTTCAGCCGGCGATATAACTGGTGATGGTATTCCGGAAATTATTGCATTAAGCTATTATCAACTCCATGTTTTTGATCTTAGCGGTAATCTATTAGATGGGTTTCCATTGGAAAATCCAGGTACTACTTATTCTTATTCTCAACCGATCTTATATGATCTTGACGATGATGGTTTAAGAGAAATAATATGGGGAGGCTGCACCGGCAATGCTGGTGCCGTTTTTGCAGTTAATGAGGATGCCAGCTCTGTAACTGGTTGGCCGCAAACAACAAATTATTGGATCTTTGGAACTGTTTCTCTTGGGGATATTGATCAGGATGGTTCTTTGGATGTGGTGGTAGGTGATCAGATCGGATCCGGTACACCTGTAGATCACATTTTTGCTTGGGATTCTGCTGGTAATGACATTGCAGGATTTCCTGCCGGACCTACCAATGCGATCTACGCACAAATTGGAATTGCCGATCTGGATGGTGATAATAATGTAGAATTGATGATAGATGATAACAATTTTGGATTAGGGTATAATGCTTATAACCATGATGGAACTCAGTGTGTGGATTGGCCGTTAGCCTGTGGAACTTTAGGGTATTCAACAACAATGCAGATCACACCTGTTTTCGGTGATGTAGATAATGATGGTGATTTAGAAATCATGGGAGCAGCCACAGATATTATGAGCTGGATCGTTGAATGCTATTTGTGGGATACTGATTCCGTCTGGAACGAAGATCTTGCTTATATGATAATTGATGGAGTTAATATTCATCATAATGGTTTATATGAACCAGATGAAATATCAACTTTTTATCCACCCCAAAATGTACAAGTAGAAAATTGGACAGGTACTGTTAGTTGGGAACTTCCAGTTCCATCTGCAAATGAACTATTGGGATATAATGTTTATCTTGATGGAGTTTTGCAAAATGCTGTTGGTGCTGATGTTTTTTCATACATATATGAGGATCTTATAACGGGACAAACTTATATAGCTGGAGTGTCTGCTGTTTACGATGATGGTGGATCTGAAGTTATTGAAGTTGAGTTTACATATAATTATTTTGTATTCTTTCCACCTCAAAATTTAGAGGTAGATCACTATTATATTTTCCCTGATAATATTTATGATCTAACTTGGGACGAACCTGAATTCTGTAACGCAACATTAATTAATTATAACATTTATGTTAATGATGAAATTTATGAAACAGTTGATGCCAATGTATTAGAGTTAACTATCATTAATGCACCACTCAATGCAAATAATGAAAGTGTTTTTTATGCAACAGCTGTTTATGAAAACCCAACTGGTGAATCGGAACCTTCTAATTCGGTTACTTGTATTGCCATGGTTTCGGCTCAAAACAATACAATTCCTATATATAATTTCTCAAATTTTCCTAACCCATTTAATCCTGAAACGTCAATTTCTTTTTCACTAATCGAATCGGCAGTAAACACAGAAATTTCAGTTTATAATTCCAAAGGGCAAAAGATAAAAACTTTGGTAAATGAAATGTTACCGGTTGGAAATCATTCTGTTATTTGGAATGGAAATGACGATTCAGGGGAGCCTGTTTCTTCAGGAATCTATTTTTACAAATTAGAAGCTGGGGATTTTAATCAAACCAGGAAAATGCTTCTCTTGAAGTAAAATGGGGAAAGTATGATACAGATTTACACAGGCAATGGAAAAGGTAAAACTACAGCCGCTTTGGGATTGATCATTCGTGCACTGGGTCAGGAAAAGAAAGTATGCCTGATTCAGTTCATGAAAAAGAATTTTGAATACGGAGAGATCAAGTTTTTATCTAAACAGAAAAACTTGGAGATATTCCAATTTGGAACAGCCCAACTTGTAAATCCGGAAAGTCCATCTAAAATTGATTTTGAAGAAGCTGAAAAAGCTTATGATAAATGCAAAGAAATTATAGCTTCTGATAAATACAATGTAATCGTAATTGATGAGATAAATGTAGCAGTAAAATGGAAACTACTCCCTTTGGAAAAACAGATCGAACTGATGGAAATAGACACCGATGCAGAAATTATCATGACTGGTAGATATGCAAAAAATGAAGTTTTGCATCGTGCTTCACTAGTTACCGAAATGAAGGAAATAAAACACTATTTTATACTCGGTGTAGAAGCCAGAAAGGGAATTGAATTTTGATTTTAGCAAAAAACAAAAACAAACAAAAAACATTATTGAAAATCCTCCTTCCGAAACTTCTGCTTCGGAAGGAAATAGTTGTTGAAGTTTCTACTTCATTCTTTTGGAAGCAGAAGCTTTCTAACTTATTCCATTCCAAACTGGAAAGTTCGGAATGAGGAAAATGACGGGAAAGATGAAAAGCACATTAATTATTTTGCTGATCATTTTTGTATTTGTTTCGCTCTTGGCAGAAGAACCAACTCTTCAAGAAAAAATGGAAGTTGCAAAAATAGATTGGGATGATGTTAATTTTGAGTTCTATATCTCTCCTGTTGTTATGGTCGATGTAGGAATAGGACTAACTAAAAGCTCTAAGCTAAAGAAAGTCTATCATGAAGGAACTCTTATTATCCATGCTGACTTACTGCCTAATTTTTTACTACCAAATTTAAGAATGAAAGATAATGAGGATTTTTATAAAATTCATAAATGGGGATTAAAATATAAAAGCGGATATTTCTCAAATGAAGAGAGAAGAGGATTTAATTGGTTTTTTAGTTTAGGTTTTGATGCAATTATCATGGATCTTCAACTTGATCCTGGAGGTAGCTCAGGTATTTCTAATCCTGATTGGTATGTTTTTCCTGATGTGGCAATTGGGTGTGGTTATAGCTGGAGATTAAACAAGGGACATTATTTTAGACTTTCTGCTGATATTGGTTTAAAGATTTTGATAAGTAATATTTATTTATCTTATGTGTGGTAAAATGAAAACCACATTAATTATTTTGCTATTTATTTTTGTATCTGTTTCACTTTTAGCGGACGAAATTTCACTAATTGAAAAAAATATAGGTAACTATAAAATTGATAAATTCATTGCCGTAAGTCTTTTAATTTTACCCAGAGTTTGTATAGGAATAATAAAAACAAAGCAATTTAATGAAAAACTTATGGTTGAAAGTACATTTTATTTCCATGTTTTTATTAAGGGAACATACAAACATTTTGGAATAGGAGTACAAGGAACTCAATTTTTCCGTAAAAATCGAAGAGATGGATTTTATATGCATATTAACACTGGTTTTGAATATTTAGAACATGACGATTTTTCCTTCATTATTGTCGGCTATAATGATGATAATGACGATATAGAGAAATCTTTTTTGCCTAATATTTCAGTAGGTTCTGGTTATAGTTTTAGAGTAAGCAGAGAATCATATTTGAGATTGAATATGGATATTGGCATGAAATTGTTGATCAGTAATATTTATTTATCCTTTGTGTGGTAAAGAATGAGAAAGAACACAAAAATTCTTTTGATATTATCCTTCCTATTGGTTTGGAATTTTCTTTCCGCTCAAACTAATACTCCAGTCTCAAACGATAGTATCAAATTCAAATTTGATCAACAATTCATTTCTATTAGTCCTCTCTATTCTCCCAGAATCTGTTTAGGAATTTTAAAATCAAAAAAGATGAGTGATGATCGGTTTTTCGAATCAATCCTTTATATTCATGCGTTCGATACTTTCAGTATTTTCAGAGTTTACGGAGTTGCTTACCGGGGCAATGCGTTCATTTCGGAAAACAGGAGATCCGGTTTCTATTTTTTGGTAAATGGTGGAGTTGATTATATACAATATGATACCGGATATTTTTGTTTTAGTAGTGAAAATTGTGATTCTGAAATAAGAGGAATTGGATTCATAAATGCAGCTGTTGGTATAGGATATAGTTTTAAGCTAAAAAATGAGTCTTATATCAGGTTAGAATCTGATATTGGGATTAAATGGTTCGTAAGTAACATTTATATTTCTTATGTGTGGTAAAGAATGAGAAAGAACACAAAAATTCTTTTGATATTATCTCTCCTATTGGTTTGGAATTTTCTTTCCGCTCAAACTAATACTCCAGTCTCAAACGATAGTATCAAATTTAAATTTAATCAAAAATATGTTGCACTCAGTCCTCTTATTTCTCCCAGAATTTGTTTAGGATTATTATCAGCCAACAAATTTGAAGATCAACGATTTAATGAAGCAATTTTATATATTCATGCATTTGAAACTTTTGATATGTATAGATTATACGGAATTGCTTCCCGTGTAAATCAATTTTTTGCCAAAAATAAACAATCCGGGTTATTTTTGTTGGGTAATCTTGGTTTTGATTATGGAGAATCAACGACACTATTTTACTCAGATAATGACAAGAACGGATACGTGTTTCTTAATCTTGCTATGGGCTTGGGCTATAGCTTCAAATTGAAAAATGACTCATACATCAGGTTGGAATGGGATATTGGTATCAAATGGCTTTTTAGCAATATTTATATTTCTTATGTGTGGTAAAAAATGCAAAACTTAATAGAAAAAAATCTCTATAAAAAATCACTGCTTTCCTATCTGCTATGGCCGTTATCAATCAAATATTCATTGATTTTGATCCTTCGTAGAATGCTGCATTCAGGAGGATATAGATCAGGTTGTAAAATAATAAGTGTGGGGAATATCGTAAGTGGCGGCAGCGGTAAAACTCCGGTAACTATTTTTCTAGCAAAACTTCTGCGAAAGCAAGGCAAAAAAGTAGCAGTTTCACATCGAGGTTACAAAGGAAATTTTGAGAACGAAAATAAACTGATTTCTGATGAAAATGAAGTTTATAATTTTGCCAAAGATGCCGGAGACGAAACCTTCTTGCTTGCTTCCAAATTGGCAGGAATACCTGTTATCACCGGCAGAGATCGTAAAAGGTCAATTCAAATTCTAGAA
>JAGLPW010000040.1 GCA_023137125.1 Candidatus Cloacimonadota bacterium
ATCAAAGTAAGTCCGAATAATATACCGGAAACAATGAAAGAAATTCAACAGGTTTGGGAAAAATTCTATCCGGATCATCCGTTCAATTACTCATTCCTGGATGAGGATGTGGATAAAATGTATAAAGCTGAAGAGAAGTCATTCCGTGTGATTTCTACATTCTCAATTTTAGCTATTATTATAGCCTGCATGGGACTTCTGGGTCTCACATTCTACACCACCGAACAACGACGAAAAGAGATTGGAGTTCGCAAGATCATGGGCGCTACAATTCAAAATATAATTCAGAATATTTCCGCAGAATTTTTAAAGTTGGTACTCATTGCCAATGTAATTGCCTGGCCGGTTAGCTATCTGCTGGTAAATAAATGGCTAGCAAGCTTCCCGTATAAAGTGGAAATCAGTGTTCTGGTTTTCATCACTGCAGCTGCAATAGCAATGGGGATTGCTCTCATCACAATTAGCTATACTGTTATTCGCAGCGCAGCCGGCAATCCGATTGAGTGCATTAGGTATGAGTAGAGTAACGCAAACATCCTTTTTGTGGATGAGTAATAAGGATGCTGCATTTTCGCGGATTTAAGAATATATTGTTCTTTGTAGAAAATATTAAAGATATAATCATTGGGAGGTTATAATGAGAGAAGTAGTATTATCTATTCCGACTTTAGAAGCGGAGCAGAATCTGGAAATCGATGTGCGGATCAATGGTAAAAAGAGAACATTAAAATACCGCGTGGAAATTGTGCATTGGGAAGGTTCAGAGCCAACTTCCGAAGAAAAGGTTACGGTTATCCGACATGCGATCAATGACTACGATAAAGATTGGGAATTGATTCAAATAGGAGCACCGGACGAAGATAAAATTCCACTAATGTTCAAAAAAAAATCAGTTGGAAAATAAGAAATTTTTCTTGAAAATAATTACTTAAAGGAGATAGAATGAAAAAAATATTTTCGATAATCATGATAGTAATTCTTCCATTGATCTGCCTTGCAGAGCAATATACTTTGGAGGAATTAATAAATGTTGGATTAGAAGAATCCTATGACATCCAACAGGAAATAGTTAATAAGAAAAACTCATCAAGTATATTTAGAAGTAGTGTTTATGGGTTGCTACCTGCTGTCACAGCCGGTGTGGAAAGACTAAAATATTACGATCAGATCTATGAACCAAACGAGACGGATTGGAACAAAAGCGGTTATCTCACCCTATCTAAAAGTTTTTTCTTGAATGATCCATCTTATTACAATATTCATACATCCATCTATGGAATGAAAAATACCAAACGATCTCTAGATGAGACTAAAAAACAAATTGCTTATTATGTTTTTGCAAGCTACCTTGGTGTATTGGAACTTCAAGAGACCCTTGAGATTCAACAAAATAATCTAGAATTACAAAATAAGATCCAACAACAGATCAAAGTGCAATATGAAACTGGAAATAAATCTTTACTTGAATTAAAACAAAGTGAAGTATCATTTATAGATTACGAGATCGCTGTTAATGAAGCGACAAATTTACTTTCCAGAACCAGAAAAGACCTTTTCTCTTATTTGAATATTGATGATGCCGGTTTTGAGTTTGTTGTACCTGAGTATAAAATAAATCTGGAAAAACTGGAATTTATCTCCAACAATTTATTGGAACAGAAACTGAACACTTTGAAGATCAATAAATTAATACATCTTCAAACAACAATGAACTTATTGCCTACGATCTCAATTGGATATAGTTTTGGTCATTACGATCAAGGTGATGTTAATGCATTTTCTGACTACACACGTGACTCTCAATCGCTTATTCTTAGTGCTAGTTGGAATATTTTTGGATTAATGGATAATTTTGAGAATATTCTCCGCAGTAAGCGAAATTTAAAGATCCAAAAACTGGATTATGTAAAAAGTAAAAGAGATTATAATCTGCAGCTTATCAACTTGCAAAATGATCTTGAAACTCTGAAAAGGTCATTTGATCTTTATGAAGAAAAGTTGAAACTGGCTGAGGAGAACCTTAATATGGCTCAAGAACATTTTCGTTTGGGAATGATAAGCTTATTAGATATGGATCGTTCTAAGATCGATTTTCAGAATACACAACTTGCCCGTATTCAAAATAATTATCAACTTATGAAAAAGCAGGAAGAGATCAACCTTTTATTATCCGCTAAAATCCTAGGTAAATGGTAATAGATATTGATACATCTTTAAATTATATTAAAGTCTACTGGTTATATACTGGAAGACTTCAATGTAATAATGCAGGATAATAATCAAATAATTGATATCATCCCACTAATATTATTGTAGCAACTAATTCCAAAATTCATAAAGATAGTAATGCTATTTTTAAATCCAATATTTTATAATTTTAAAACTCAAAAATATACTGAATTTAATTCAGAATAATAATTGACACTTAAAACTACAACTCAAATTTTGTTTTTTTAATTATTACATAAATTTTTCTAAAAAGGAAATGTTATGGGGCAAAATAAAAGAATGCTATCTGATAAGCAATTATCAAAAAGAAAAGCCATTATCGAAGCGGCGATAAATGTGTTTTCCCATAAAGGTTTTCATAAAGCAAAAATCTCAAATATTTCTAAATTAGCTAATGTTGCTGATGGTACTATATACTTGTATTTTAATAACAAAGAAAATTTGCTTGTTTCAGCATTTGATGAACTTATAGAGAGCATTCTGGTGGAAATGAAAGATAAAATCTCCAATGAAAAGTCAGCTTTAGATCGTCTTACTAAATTTTTTGATCTTCATGTTGATGTATTCACAGAGCAACCGGCAGTTGTCAGATTTTTAGCGATAGAGTTAAGACAAAGTCCAGATTTTTATGAACTTTATCCTTCCTACAATCCACTTAAAGAATATATTTCATTTATTGAAAAACTCATTATAGATTCTATTAAAGAAAAGAGTATTAGGGCTGTAGATTCAAGAGCTTTAACTTTGATAATTTTTGGTACAATGGATTTTCTACTTACTGAGTGGTCGACCAAAAACCAACCTTTCTCATTAGTAGAAATGAAGGAAAAAATCGTAGATATCATTCGCTGGGGAATTCGAATAAAGTAAGCATCTTTATTAAGAATTTTCGTTGCTACAAGAATAAGATATAGGAGGAATACATGGTTATTCCATTGAATAAAAAAGAAAAAACATTTATGCGTAAGATGTTAAGGTGGGACCAAAAAAAGACTTCCCATGAAGTAATAATAAATAATATGTTATTAATTGCCGGTATGCTTGTTACACTATATGTGGCATTTAGAACTATTACTAGCCTAAATGATCTTCACTCATTATGGTTACTTCTACCCGGGTATGTTATTGGAATATTGCTTCTTATTATCTTTATTGTAGGAGACTCAAGAATTAAGGAACGTAGAAAATACGCTTCAGTTATGCGCAAGATCCTGCTCCATAGTAGAAAGGAAAGAGAAGAAAATCTATGAACATAAAAGATAGATCACAATTATTAGATCTAGCTCGAAAAAGTATTGAATATTATTTAGAATACAAAAAACATTATATTATAAATAATCAAATTAATTCTGTTTTCATGGAAGAGAGAGCAGTATTTGTAACTTTGCATAAAGATGGAGATCTTCGTGGTTGTATTGGGCATATGCAAGCACGAATGCCACTTTATAAAGCCGTTATAGAAATGTCTATTGCCTCAGCATTTGAGGATCCCCGTTTTCCATCTATTCAAAAAGAAGAATTAAATAAAATTGAAATTGAAATTTCCATATTATCTCCGATGGAAAGAATTATTGATTATAAACAAATCCGTCTGGGAATAGATGGAGTTTTGATAAAAAAGGGTTTTCGTAGTGGAGTTTATCTCCCACAAGTAGCAACTGACACTGATTGGGATCGAGAAACGTTCTTGAGAAGTTTATGCTCATCTAAGGCGAGATTGCCTGCAGATGCTTATAAAGATCCTGATGTAGAGATCTATATTTATCAAGTTGAGAAATTTAACGAGTAGTATTATTAATAATAGAAAACTTTTATAAAATAAAGACCCTGAAATTTTCAGGGTTTTTATTTTTTGCTAATAACCTTTAGGGAGGATATTAGAGTTCATCATTTGTGTTTATAATTCCAATATTTATATCAATATTTTTCATCTCTTCTTTTACTTTGTGAAGATTTTCCCTAACATCATCAAGTTCTTCCATCTTAATATGTTTGATCAATTGTATTTCATCTAATTTCTCATAAATGTTTTCAAGATCACCAATATTTCTTTCTACACCGTCTATGATAACTTTGATCTCTCCATCCTCAATTGTAACTTCCACATTTTTTTCAGATTTCAGAGATTCTCTTTCTCCGATGGTAACAACAATATCCTGATTTTTTCCATCTCGTTCAATAGTAAGAGTAACTTCATCTCCAATATTTTTGCCTTTTATTGCTTTTCCGATTTCCATATCTTTATCTTTTTCCACAGCAATAATAATATCTCCATCTTTCAATCCAGCCTTTTCTGCTGGAGTTCCTTCAATCACTTTTGTAATTGTCGTTTCTCTTGTTATTGTTTCTTCACCATCTTTTATAGTTTTCTGTTTTTTTAAATCCAATTGTACACCGATCCATTTGTTATGACCTGGAAGATCATATTGGTAGAAAAGAACGTTTTCCGGTGTATTGAAAACATCAAACGAGCCGTCTTTCCCAGAGAAAAAGTAATTTAACTTATCTTCCTTCTCTCCTAAAATTAACTTTAGTTTTTTAGTTTTCTTTCCTCTAATAACTTCTAATGCAACCTTATCTTCCGGTTTGAAGTTTTTCAACATCTTAATAAGTTGATCGGTTGTATATATCTTCTCACCAGCAAATGTTAGAAGTACATCTTTGTCTTTTAATCCAGCCTCATCTGCTGGAGAATCTTTAACAACTTCACTAATCAATATTCCAAAAGATTCTTTAAGTTTTAATTTCTTCTTTGTCTTATCATCAATATCCATCAGAAATACACCCATGTAAGTTCTTTTTGGAATTTCCGGAACTTTTCGTTCTTCCAATTCCAGAATGCATGTATCTGTATTATCCCCTCTTTTAAAAGTAATTTTGATCTTCTGCTCAGGCTCAAAAAAAGTGAGCATCTTTTTTACTTGATCAATGGTATATATTTTATCTCCACCAATCATCATGAGTAAATCTCCTGTCATTAATCCTGCCTTTTCTGCAGGACTTTCTTCTGTTACTCTTTTTATTAGAACACCATATTGTTCTTTAGATTTTTCACCTAACACTACTCCCATCCTCACCTTGGATTTTGCAAATAATGGGATACTGATCAGCATTATGCTTATCAATAAAATTACTAATATTTTTTTCATTTTTCCTCCAAATATTGTATATACATTATTTCACTTAAAAGCTGACTTCACGCAGTTGTTTCTTTCTTTCCGACTTATCAAATTCAGAAATTATCATTACAGCTTGTGAATCCCGGGATACATATTTCCGAATGATATAAGTCTTATCTTCTCTATATTCTTCTGGATCGATCCTGTTTTTTAAATTTGGATTATGAATAGATGTATAATAAAATTTATTATTATCCTCAGCAAATCTTTGGAAATATTCATCGTCAGAATAATTTGCATTTCCATTTCCGTTTGATTCGGAAACTTCCTTTTTAAAGGCAACTTCATTTGCTTTAATAATAATCTCTGGATAAACTATCACAGAGACTAAAAGTACAGCCAGAAAGCATGCAAATGCAATGGAATAGCGAAATTTTTTAACATATTCACTTTCTCGACTGTGATATTTTCTAATTATTTTATTTCTTAACACCTGTTCAAATTGATCATTTTCAATTGTTGGCACTTCCATTGATAATAATTTATTCTCAAGATCTTTCATAATCGATCTCCTTTTCAATTCTCTTTCGTAATTTTTTTAAAAGTCTGTGCGTTTGAACCTTTACAGCACCCTCTTTTTTTCTTAAAATCTCACCAATTTCTGCATAACTGAGCTTCTCATAAAATCGCAAAGAAATTAGGTTTTGCTCATCTGGTTCCAGCCCAATAAGAAATTTCTCAACAATTGAAAAATCAACTTCTATTGGCTTTCCAGTTGGCAAATTCCATTCAAAATTATCATGTATTTTTTTTTCACGTTTTCTTTCGTAAAAATACTGACTTAGCTCATTTAAAGCGATACGATATAACCAAGATGAAAAGCCGCAATTCCGTGAATCATAAAAACGGAATATTGTTAATCGCTTCATTGCTTTAAAAAATACATTAGAGACAATTTCGTTGCGCGCAGATTCTTCTTTCACTCTATGAAATATAAAACTATTGATTTTTGGATAATACTTACTATAAAGATAATCAAATTGGTTGATATCTTTTTTGGCATTGAGGATCATCTCTCTTTCTCTATCCAAATCTAAATTCCTTTCAAGCTTCCTATATTCTATAACGCAAATCAATATTCCAGGTTACAATTTATTTATTCAGTAAGCACTTAAAGTCAAATAATTTATTGCTAATTGACTATATAATTAAAATTTATAGTTACGTTGAAGTACAATAATTCAGATACAAAAAAAAAATATTGCCTGTTTTCTTTAACTTCTGATTCTTGCCGATAATTATTGATAGAAATATTAAGGAGACAATAATGAAACGAATAGTTGTATTTATACTAATTATTATTCCAATTTTGATTTTTGCAGAGGAATATACTCTTGATGGATTGATTAATATTGGATTAGAAAATTCATTCAGTATTAAGCAGGAAAATGTTAACAATCTAAATGCTCAAAGCAATCTGCGAAGTAGTTGGATCAGGTTGCTTCCTACAACAAGTATCTCTGCGGGAAGTTCAAAAAATTATGATACAAATGTAGAATGGGCAGAAAGTGCATTATTCCATTTAAGTAAAAACATAAGTTTGAACGAACCAAGTTATTATGATATAAGAACTTCTATCCTGGATAAAAGAAATGCAGATCTTTCTTTGGAAAGCAGAAAAAAAATAATTGCTTATACTGTTTTTCTTAAATATCTATCCGTACTGGAATCACAGAAAAATTTGGATATTCAAAAGGAGAATTTAATCCTTCAACAAAAGATCAATACTCAGGTACAAGTACAATTTGAAACAGGTGATAAATCTGCTTTGGAATTACAACAGAGTAAAATATCTTTGATCGATTATGAAATAGCTCTGAATGAGGCAATTAACAGTCTTAAAAAATTACGAAAATCTCTTTTTAGCTATTTGAGTATTGATGATGAGGGATTTGATCTTTCTAATCCGGACATTGATATAACAATAGAAAATGCTGAATTTAAAACAAATTATGCCCTTCAGCAAAAAAAGAATTCGTTAAAAAACAGTAAGATAATACTATTTCAACAAAAGATGAACTTTCTGCCTTCAATCTCTATGTCATATTCATTAAACCATAACGATCCAAATGATATTTATGATTTTGAAAATTATGTTAGAACCAGCAATACGCTCTCATTAAATGCAAGCTATAATATCTTTAATTTATTGGAGACAAGAGAGCAGTATCTTCAATTCAAAAGAAATCACGAGCTGTTAGAGGTAGACCTTGAAATAACAAGAGAGAATAATGTAATAGATTTACAGATACTTCTTTCTGATCTTGAAACAATGAAACAATCACAGAAGTTGTATGCAGACAAACTCGAGCTTGCAGAGAAGAATTTATTGATGGCTCAGGAGCATTATAAGCATGGAATGATAAGCCTGCTTGATCTTGACCGTTCAAAAATTGAATTCCAGAATTCTACAATATCAAATATGAGTAAAGAATTTGAACTACTTAAAAAACAAGAAGAAATAAACCTGTTTTTATCTAATAAAATTTTGGGTAAATGGTAAATTTAGAGAAAAAACTTAAAACCATCATAGGTGGCATCATAGGTAGCATTATAGGTGGAGATGTTTTAGATGTTGGAAGTGGTCGTGGTGAATTTATTCATATAATTAAAGAATTTAAGAGTTTTAATAAAATCACTGCTAACGATATTGAACAGAGATCTGGGGATTTCATCAAAGAACATTTTAAAGATATTGATATAGATTTTGTAAAAGCCGATGCTGGTGATCTACCATTTAATGATGGCTCTTATGATACAGTCTGCATTTCCAATTCATTACATCATCTTCCGGAGTTAGAAAAAATTTTAGCTGAGATGAAAAGAGTTTTACGAGATGGTGGAAATTTTATCATTAATGAAATGTTCAGCGATGCTCAAGATGAAGCTCAAATGTCTCATGTTCTGCTTCATCACTGGTTTGCAAAGATCGACAAGATATTTGGAAGATACCATGATGAAACTTTTAAAAGAAAACAAATTGAGAAAATAGTGAAAAAGTTAGAATTATCTGATCATAATATTATAGAGTATTGCTGGCCTATCCCTGATACGAAAGATACAAAGCTGATAGAAGAAAGAACTAAATTGATCGATATCGGATTGAAACAGCTGGAAGGAAAAGATGAGTTTGAACCGATGAAAACCGAAGGGAAAAAGATCAGAGAATATATAGAAGCAAATGGTTTTGCTTCTGCAACTTCACTATTTATCGTTGGAATTAAATAAAAAACGGCGGGATTTTCCGCCGTTTTTATGTATTATAGAATTACTTTCTTCTACATTTCCCTTCAATTTTCTCTGAATACCTTTGAGAATTAGCAATTTTCTCTCCTAAAGGATCTGCAGATCTCCTTAAGTTATCAACAAATGTATATGTATTTACTGTTTCCGGATTAATTAGTTGATTCATGAAAGTATATTCCCAACCATCTTCATCAACAAACATAATATCCCAATATCCGGTTGTAACCAACCATGATATGTAATACCCGGGTGAGAGAACTCCTGTACCTAAGAGATCATTCCCCCAATCTGAACTAGAGCTCGGAGAAATATAAATGTAATAGATACTTGTTTCATATGTATCATTAACTATCTTAATTTCACCACTATCTCCAATGATTTCAACTCTAGCGGTACTACCTGGCTTAATGGTTTTTGTTACTTCATAAGATTCATACCAAAACCATTCACCGCCACCATAAGTTACTGTTACTCTCTTATCTTCATCTCCAAAAATACTCGTACTCAGATCCCAAGAATAAGAATCAGATTCTCCCGGAGATAACCATTCTGTTGTGCCATAATTTACTTGATACCATACATCTTCGTTAGAATTACTAATAATTTTTAAAATACCTTCATCTGTACATCCTGCAAGAAACAATGTTAGAATGAAAACCAAACCTAAAATTTTCTTCATAATACCCTCCTAATTTTATTATCCTTTTAATAACTATTGTTATTTTCTTGTTTCAAATGTTATATTTTCTATCGCATTGTTGTTTGGCAAGGTAAATGATAATATTAACTAATTTATTCTATCATCCATAATTATTATTCGTGATAACTAAATTCGTAATCCCTAATTCCTAATCCCTCATCCCTAATTAAATCTTGGCGGAGAGTCAGGGATTGCTGATTCGAAGAAACACAGTTTCTTCTCTTGTCAGCGCTACTCCGTTGCTAATTTTGCTAAGCAAAATTAGATTCCAACTCGTGGTCGAACTCCCAGCAAGAAGAGCAGGCTTCTCATCCCTAAAACAAAAGACTGGCGGAGAGTCAGGGATTCGAACCCTTAATCAGGAATATATTATTGACACTTTTGATTGCATTTGATTTTATTGCATTAGTTCTTTAACATAAGCCGCTTACGTTGTAAAGGGAAATCAGTTTGTTACGATTGATATTGATTGTAATCGATGATATTTCACAACGATTTCACAACGGTTTTCACAACGAAAAGAATTAATTGGAGATAAAAATGAATGAAAAATTGAAGAATGAGATAAGAAAAAACAATAAGACATCTGATTACAAGATTAAATATCGAAAAAGAAAAAGCGATTATGCTCTCTATTTAGACTTACAGAGAAAAAATAATAGGCAGACTATAAATCTAAATCTCTTTGTAGCTGGTCAGATTTCGAATTTGATTGATGACAAAAGTATACTTAACCTAGCGATAAGACAGCAACGAATTTCTGATGAACAGATTAGATTAAATAGTAATTTTAACCTAGCAACCAAGCAAAAACTTCAAGAAATCGATATCATTAAATTTATACATGCTATTGCTGATTCTAAAGAAGTGAAAAGTACAAAGCTTAATTGGCGTAGTATTATTAAGCAATTGATAGCATTCTCTGGAGAAGATGTGATATCATTCAAAAGAATAGATAAAAGATTCTGTGAGGATTTTGCTGATTTTTTACGGAGTCGGGTTTCCCCTAATACTGGCAATGGTTATTTTGCTAAATTCAAACAAGTGCTTTACAAAGCTATTGATGAGAAAATCATAGATACAAATCCAGCCGCTAGAATTACAATTAGGAAAGCTCCGACTTATAGAGAATTTTTAGTATTACTTGAAATTAAACAAATATATCATACAGATTTTTATAAACCTGTTTTGAAAAATGCCTTTGTTTTTTCCTGCTTCACGGGTCTACGGTTTGTTGATATCAAAGATATTTGCTTTGAACAGATCCAAGATTCTTATCTTATTATCACTCAAAGTAAAACTAAGGAAATATTAAGAATTAAACTCCACCCTATTGCACTTGAAATTATTGAAACTCAAAAAACAATGAATGGAAGAAATGAAGGTATAATTTTCAATCTTCCTAAATATGAAAATTGCAGATACAATATGCATAAACTTACTAAAGAAGCAGGGATAAAAAAAAGAATAACTTTCCATTCAGGACGCCACACATTCGCAACTTTATGCTTAACTTATGATATAGATATTTATACAGTTAGCAAACTTTTAGGGCACAAGGATATTAAACATACTCAGATTTATGCTAAAATTATTGATAAGAAAAGAGACCAGGCAATAGATAAATTGCCGACATTTTGAGGTGAATTATGCTATCTAAACCAGTATTAAATTTTATTAAGAAAGATAATTCTGTCAAAAAATTAAGAGAATATGACTTTCATAAATACACTGATTTTAATCCTTCCAGCATTGATAATTTACTATGTACAAGTTTTGAAGACTACTTCAAAGTGGATTGGAAATATTATGAAAAAACTCTTAATGAACTTTCAGAAGCATCATATATCAATAAGAGATTACAAATAAATTCTGAGGTCGTAGAAGAAAACATCATAGCAATTGATACCTTTATAAAAAAGTTCCAATACATAGCTGTATATAAATTAAATTGGAATGTCCCGGACAAAGTTTTGGATAATCTAAGAAAGGGTGTATCAAGTCAGTTTTACTTCATACTCCATCATGAAGTTTATGGTTTGGAACCAATTCTTATATCTCCATTATATTTCAATTTTTTCATTAGTAATTTCTTTGCCGATATTTTTATTGTTTTTCTTAAAGAGATTACTCTAAGAACTGATTTTGGAAATAAAATATCAGAGAATAACCAGATTCATTTTCACCATCTACCATTTTGGGTTCAAATTTTCTCAGAAATGATTTTGAATAATGATATTCATTTTAATAATTTAACAAAGGGTACTATATGGAATGGTGTTGAGAAAGACAACAAGTTCATCTGGAATTTGACTTTTGAAGATAAAGACATTACTAAATTAATCAAAAATGAATTTTGTTTTGAAAAATACAAGGGGTTGATTAAAGACTTTTATCATAATTTTAAGAATAGAAAGTTAAAAATTATAGTTAATAACATCAAAAGTGAATTAGCATTATCTAAGGACATGAATCTTAAGCTTACACAGTACGCAAATATATTGCAGGATGAGATTGAAAAGAAAGTTGTGCCCAAACTAAAAGATATAAATTCAATAAACGGAGCAGGTGCAGGCTGGATTGTTAAATTTCAAGGAATAACTACAGTTTTAAAATCTCTTTCAGGTATATATTATTTCTCAAAATGCTTGAAAGCTCCTGGAACTGAATTCTCATATAGGGAATTGTCAGAAGTGAAATTTACTGAGGGAGTGCCAAAAACAAATGAGATAAATGATATTATGGAGCTGTTGCAATCAATAAAAAAAAGACTCCGAGAAACTGAACCTGAATATATTGAAGATGAAACTGGAAATATGGTAGAAACTAATCCAACAAAAAATGAAGTTGAAAGAGAAAAATTGGAAGAAAAAAGAGATAGTTTGTTTAAGGAATTGAAGTCAATTAACTTAAAATCTAAAGATTACACAGATCAAGATAAAGCTATATCAGGTAGTTTTTCAAAAACCTGTAGGGATGCTGAAAAACATTGCGAGAAAGTATTTCCTGAATTTTATCAACATATTCACTCTTTTATCAAGCGTAGAAATGGAAAAATATCATATTCTGGTGATTTAGACTGGCATTGATTTTTTTTCATCTTTTTTTATAAATCGACTCATTAGGTCGATAAACGACTCATAAAGTCGGACATACCAATTGAGGGCGAAAGCCCAGAAAAAATTGGAGGTGACTTATGAGTCAAACCAAAATCGAAAGTCCTTTTCTGTCACTACAGGAAGCCAGTGAGTACCTAAAACTCAAACCATCTACACTCTACTCTTATACCCATAAAAGAGTAATCCCATTTTATAAGCTTCGAGGTCGAAAAATCTATTTCCGCAAAGAAGATTTGGATAACTTCATTATGAACGACATGAACTTGGTGAAAAGCAAGAAACAAATTACTAGTGATGCTTTGACCAATATCGTGTCCGGGAAATGAGGATATTAATGGAAGCTTTAATATCCGCAAAGCATAAGCACCTGTTATATCGTGATGAATGCAAATGCAGAACCACTTTCGTCCTGACAAAGTTTATGGAAATCTACAGAAAATCTATAAAAACTTTAGGATGTCACTGTTGGTCATATAAAACTCTCGTCAAGTTGCGTTCAAAGTGTATCATTTTCAACGAATGGTCAACTTCTGATGGTTTATATACATTTGAGACAAACAACGAAAATCTGAATGTTTTAATTCAATGTGGAGCACCTAAGAGAAGGATACACAAAAAAGGTAAATGGCTTAAATCTCGAGAGCAAAAATTAGGCCACCGAATTATATCTACTAATCCAGAATTGAGAAAAACCATTTCTTCAAAAGTTTGTAAATAATTTCTGGTTTTGTAAGTAGGCTGAAGATGCTCGTTGCGATTAACACGAAATATAGATATAATAAGAAGAGAGATGAAGGCAAACTCTCAACCGATTGGCATATAAAAGATTTATCTCACGAAAAATTAGAAAAACATTTGCTTAAGGGGTATCCAATAGCTAATATTTACAACAAGGGTATCACTGGTTTCAGGAGAACGAAAGTGCACTTCTCCTCAGCTACATTTATCGCAATGGATTTTGATAATAATCCAAAAAAGTTAAAAGAGTATAATGCAAAAGAATTCACAGTTGCAGAACTAACCGCAGGTTACTCTAAACGTGCTAAATTTATTAAAGAACACGGTTATATCGGTTATCTTACTTATAATCATACAAGAGAGAATAACAGATTCAGAATAATATTCAAACTACCAAAACCGATAACAGACCTAAATAAATATAAAAAAATTTACAAAGCATTTTTGAATAAATTTCCTTCAGCTGATCATGATTATATAATTTCCTCAGGCTTTGTATGGGGTGCAAAAAAGAATACTTCATCCTTGAAACTTGCCAATGAACTATCAATTGAAGTTCTGCGCGGAGTTTTAGCGCAAAATAAACCTAAAGAAAACAATAAAGTAAAAAGGAGTATTAATAAATTATCGAATTGTATTAAAGATCAGGATGAATTATTTCATGTTTTGGTAAACAAACAGCTAAATCAATTAAGAAATGCTATACCCGGTAGCAGAATGACTACTTTAAATGAAATCTGTTATTCAATTGGTGGTTTAATTGCTAACCTGGAATTATGTCAAACAGATGAAGAGAATATTAAAACAGAAATAAAGAAGATAGCCTATGAATTAGGTGCAATAACAAACTTTGAGAGTTTCACAAAAAATGATATAAATAAAACGATTAAGAAATCCCTTAAAGATGGTGAAAAAAAACCACTGGACTTTATTGAAATCACAGCTAAAAAATATCGTTTATTTAAAAACCAACAAAAAAAAGGATGTTTTCAATACCCACAACAAATTTCAACTAATTATCCATCTCCTGAGTATATTAGTAAGATAACAGACCAGGAAATTTATGAAGCGGAGACGACACAAATAGCCAATTTTGGAAAATTTTCAATTCGTGATGATAAAATAATTCAAAAAACTTTAATTATTGATATATTTGATATCCTGAAAAATACTGAAGCTTCCAGATACTATTTAGCTCTTTGGGAATATGCAAACATAAAAAACACACTCAATTTCAATGAAATAGAAATAAACGAAATAATTAAGATAGCACACCCAATTCTAAGTAAACAAGAAATGTATAGACAAAGAAAAAAGTTCAAAAACTGTATTAAAAAACTCTTTACAATTACGCTTTTTAGGATAACAAAAAAAGATGATATTGAACTTGAAGAAGGAATACACTTAATAGAAAAATTATCATTTGTCACTAAAAGAAACCACAGCTTTATATCTTACAAATTACCAAATACTTTCGGAAAATTTGGATCTTATCTTCCCTTCAATTTGAAACTACTATCCGGTAATGATAAAGGAGCTTTTAACTTGGCCATCGCATTATCTAAAGAAGCATTCAGAATAAACGGTTTTGAACTGCTAAAAATAGGTAGCCGAGATTTTACACCACCAGAGAACTTCATACCCATAGAGTGGCCAATAGATAGAGTACTGAAAGAGATCAGAACTATCACGACCAAAAATGCAACTGAAAGAAATAGATTACTCAATAATACATTAACTAAATTGAAAAGAGTAAAGATTATTGATCGATATACAATTCGAAATAAACGAATTGAAATTTACTTTAAGAAGTAAACATCGAGTTGAAGATCCGTTTTCCATAAGAGCAATAAAAATGGATATTTATAGAAATTTGATCGTTCTCTAAAGTATATTAAAGTAACCTGTATATATATAAGAAATATATTTAGAGAATAGACAGTAAAGATTCATTCTTATAATTATTTGCTACTGAAAAAACTGGAAACATCTTTTAATATAGAGATTATTTGAAACAAATACCTATAGGTTACAATAAGGGAAGCATAAGGTACACGTAATTTTGAGGTCACGCAAAGCAAGGTGAACGCTTCCTCGGGACGAAGGTTTGAGCGTTAGTCATATACGGAACTAGCATGATAGATCTGGAGTGGTTAGCATGACTATACATAGTATAGCAGATTTGGTTAACCAGAAAAGAGCAAAATAACATTGATGCATTATTGTCCTTATACGCGCGGGATGGGTCACTGCTTCAGCATAGAAAAACTAAACATTCCTTCTAATTTCATTGGTTACATGCATCATTGCACGCCTTTTTATCAAATAAACCAATGGTATTTTTAGGAGCATCCAACAATTATTACATAATACAAATCTTTTCTTTCAAAACACCGTCTGGTTAAGTTCTCACAACTCAGATTCAACGAAAAGAACTTACAATGGGTAGATAGTCATTTTGTAATAAATTGAGCAAAATAGGACGTCTGAAATGAACTGGAACAGTAATTCATTTTAAGAGTATTTATAAAATTGAAAGTTTTATAATTGACAATTCAATTTCATTTAAACAAATTTGGGTTCGAATTAATTTAATTGCTTTTGATAAAATAAGAAAAGTTAACATTGGTAGAAACAATGTATATTTGAATGATGAAAGAGTATACAATAACCTACTAAATAAAAGTTATTGTATACCTATTTTGTCATATCTATAGGTTAGTTATGTATACCTTTTTAGTGGGCGCAGCGTGCATATGTTATCTGCATCTAGTAGTGGGGATTAATATAATATTAAAGGAGAATACGAAATGAAAAAGAATGTAATTTTAATATTACTTTTGCTTGTTTCTGTGGGTTTATTTGGACAATATGTTTATATGTTTAGTTCATTTGAACCTGAAATTATTGATGGTAGAGCTGAAGCATTAGGTTTGACTTCAATTTTATCTTCATCAGGAGCAAATTATGTTTTCAATAATCCATCTATGCTAAGCAGCCTTAATTCAAAAGATTTTCAGGTTAATTTAAGAACTCATTTTGGAAACACAAATAAAGAAAAGGAACATTTAGATACGGATACAAATAGTATTTTTTATCGCTCTGATACTGATTATAATCGTAAATTTCATACTAAATTCAATGGGTTCTCTTTTGGTTTACCTCTCAACGTAATAAAGAATGACGACTGGCACATTGGAATTGCTGCCGGTTATCGAACATATTACGATTGGGGCTATGACATTCATCAAAAAAGAAAAGAAGAATTTGATGATGAAGTTGAAATCGAAGAAGAAGACAGTGAGTATAGTGGAGGTTTCAATACACTAGTATTTGGCGGTGGGATTAATTTTAAACGGAAATTCTATGGCGGATTATCAATAAGTTTACCTTTGAATAGTGAATATCTTAACGAATATGAAACTAATGATGGCAATCAAGCTACAAATGAGGGTACATTGAAAGGTTCCTTTTTTACGTTTAGTGGTTCGTACATTATGAATCAATATGTTTCATTTGGCTTGCGTATTAGAACAACTTTCGATTTAGAAATTGATGGAGAAGATGACTACTTTAATTATCAATATTCTGATAAATATACAATTCCTACAGAATATGCTTTCGCGTTGCAAATTTCACCTATTGAGAAAGTAAGAATATTTGCAGAATATTTGACTCGTAACCTTGGTGATTATTATAACATTATCTATTTTAATCCCAAATCTGATGACGGTTATTCTTTTAGAACAGGTATCGAATTTGGTAAGAAATATAAATTTCGAGGTGGCTTATTCACTCAAAGTGTTCCAGTTTACGAAATAACTTCCCATTATGATGAATTAAATGATGATTACATTGTTGAAAGTAAAAACAAACCACAAGTTGAAACTGGTATTACAGCCGGTTTTGGTACTAATATATTTAAAAAAATACAAATAAATTTTTATAGCTCATACACGTTTTTAAATTATGATGAAAATTATCAAAATGTTGAAGACACAAAAGTTTTCAACGAAATATCATACTCACTGATCAAAATCGGTTGTTCATTTGGATATTCATTTTAGTTGAGATTTGATTTGAAAATGCAGATAACAAGCGTGTCGGCAGTAGAGTTGGGTGGTTTGTATTGGTTTGAATCTTACGATTCAGGATTTGGGTTGGTGGTTTTGGTATGATCCGGCAGCTGCCGGATTCCCGCCGTACACGCAGAACATTAGTGGTATTATGTCTGATATCTTGAATCAATTACGTGAAGCTCAAACTTTGCGTGCTTATTTTGAAGCGAAGTTACAAAGGTAGGTGAGATATGAATAAACGAACAGTAGATTGGAAAGACATAGCAGAAAGCTATTATGATAAATCAGTAAGTTTAGCTATACTGATATTGTTGTTTGCATTTATTGTTTCACCTAAAATTGAAGTGAAACCGTATAATAGAACGATCAAGATCATTGATGCAATCGATATCCCACCTGAGATCAAAGAAAAAATTAAACCACCTGAAGAGACAGTTAAACCTATTTTTGAAATCATCATAGAAGAAGATCTTGATAGTGATGATGATGAAATTGAGGAAATTATTACAATTGATCCTACTAAATTAGATCCATATGAAGAGATTCATAAAAACATTCTGGGATCTACAAATAAAGTGGTTTACTATGAAGACGCACCTTTTGCAATTAAAACGGCTCCAACTGAATATACAACTTTTGCCAAAAATGCCGGTATAGAAGGTGATGTGATCTTACGAGTAGAAGTTTTTACAGATGGTTCTGTTGGAGATATAGAAATTTTAAAATCATTGATGTCAGGACATGGTGGATTGGATGATGTTGCTGTAAATAGTGTTAGGCAATGGGAATTCTCACCTGCTAAAGTTGGTGGAAAACCCGTAGCTTGCTGGGTTACTTTCTCGGTTAGTTTTTCATTAAAATGAAAATCTTGGGGGGGATTTTATATGAATATAAGTAAAACATATGAATATCGTTTTGATAGTAAAGGTAATTGGATACATAAAATCATCTGTTTAAATATTATTCCTAGCTATATAATTGAGAGAGAAATAAATTATTATAATTAATCAGAATGCCACTAACAAAAGTGCCTGCGCTTTAGTCGGTCAGTGTTCTTTGTTTAAATCTTATGATTTAAACGATTGAGCGGTTCGTTTGGGATGGTTTGAATTTAGCGCAGCGCACTCCAAACATTAGGGGAAATTTAGAAAGATATGGAAAGATTTGATGCAAGATTATTTAGTTAGATCATATTCACCAGTTGGATTATATCCAGTCGATTCATTTTTCCATAAGAATGCAATGTTATTTATTTCTAATGAAATAATATTTTCAATAGTCAAAATCGAACGAAAAATTCATTTCACAGAAGATACTCTTTGGCTTTTACCTGAAGAAATCCAACTTTGTTCTGCAATTAATTTATCTGTTCCTCCGATGAATTTTGGAAAAACCATTTTTTACCCAAATATGCCTGGATATACATTAGAACTTGAGAGAAATAGTTTAAATAATAAGAACTTAGAAAACATTGTAATGCCATTCATTAAGAAAAAAATGAATACTAGAAAGGATTTTCCATTTGATTATACAGTATTACCCCAATTTATTAGTAATATGGATTATCAATTCAACTATAAAGCAAAAAACAAAAAAAGGCAATTGCAATTGTTCAATGCAATAAATCTTGAAAACAAAATGCTGATTCGTGGTTTAGATACACTTCTGAAAAGTAATGTTCTATTTCGTCATCCTCAATTCTTGGTAGAAGCATGTAGCTTGTTACATATTTCAATGGAAGTTAGTTTTCACTTAGTTTGTGATAAAGCGAACATTAATCACCTTAAACAAAAAAGCAAAGTCAAAAAAGCACAAGAATATCTCTGTACCGCTTTAGATGAACGATATGAAGGGCAAAAGTACTTTGAACCATTTTATGAAGATAGAATAAAGATTGTACATCCAAAAAATAATTTTGGTATCTTCGCACAACCACCAATTTCTCTTGATGATTTTTATCAATTGTATGATAATTTGATAGCAGTATATTCATTTTTACTTATTGGATATAAGAAGTTAATGTGGGAATCTAATTGGGATTACTAAATGAAAATTGAGTTAAATTTACTTGAGAATTCATATGATTTCATAATAAATTCGTTTGAATTGTATTCAACTGCCCTTGAATATGGTATACACGATCCGAAGCGTTCAAGAGTCGACAATAAAGTGAAGTGGAAACTAGCTTTTATAACAATGGTTCAAGCAATTGAGCTATTGTTAAAAGAAGTATTATTTAGAATTCATCCAAATCTAATTTATCTGAATATTGATTCTTACAATAAAATTAACTTCAAAACTGTCTCTTTTCAGCAAGCCATAAATAGAGTTTTAAATTTTAGTGAAAAACCGATTGATCAAGAAGATGTAATATTCTTAATCAATTGTGCAAAATTACGAAATGAATTTATTCATTATAAAGTTAAAATTCAATCTGAACAAATTTCACCTAAATATAGTGCACTTTATAACATTTATAAAAAACTATATAAAGAGTTCTTTCAAGAAGAAATTACTTTTACTCAACAAAAATATCAGCATATTGAGGGTAACATTTTACAGTTCAATGAAAATATGACTATTTATAGAGGATTTGAAATTAACAAAAATGAAGCAAAATTAATCCAAGAAGAATTAGAAGAAAATAACAAGTATAAATTTTATATAACTAAAGACGGAAAAAAAATCCCACGGATAAAATTCGGTGATGAACTGAATTATGTAAGTAATAAATTCAAAGAAATAGAATCCGAAAATTTTGCTATGTATGAACATTATGATGTATGTGATGAGTGTTTAGCTAAGCACGGAGACTATCATTTAGATGGTTGCGATTTAGAAATATGTCCTGCGTGTTCTAAACAATTAATAACTTGTGGATGTATTGTTAAGAAAGTGAAATAAGTGAGTATTAGTAATAGAATTTCCCATAAAAAAGTGTCAGTGCTATGAATGAAAGTAAAAAATAAAAGAGCACCGTACACTCTAAACATTAATCAACATTCCGCTTCG
>JAGLPW010000041.1 GCA_023137125.1 Candidatus Cloacimonadota bacterium
TCACCGAATTTATTAAGATTTATTTTGAAGTAAAATGTATTCATCATCACTCCCCTATTCCGGTCTCATTGCCAGACCCAGAGCAACCGCAAATTGCGGATCATTGGTTGTGCCTGGTCTGTTTGAATCTTCGAGGTTCTTGAAGGGATTAAATACTTCAGCTGGAACTTGAAGTTGTTCAGTGATATATTCCGGGAGCCCTTTCAAACTGGCGCTACCACCTACAAGTAATATCTTTCTGAAATCACTGTTCCCTGCCTCTTTCACATAGAATCGGAGAGATCTTTTCACCTCTTGTGTAATAAGTTCAATCGTATTCTTTTCTGTTATGTCTAAAGCAAGAAGAGAAGCTTTATCCTTTTTAACATCTTTCTCTTTTAGACCATGCTCCAGTTTATACCTTTCAGCTTCTTCGTAAGAGATCTTCTGCTTCTTCATGATATCTTTGGTAAAATTGAAACCGCCATAAGCAATATCACGAGCAAAAAACTTAGAATTAGAACTGTATATAACCATATTGGTTTTGAATGCACCAATATTAAGAATAACAAACACACCATCTTCTTCTTCACTATTAAGAATAAAGCTATTTGCAACAGCTAACGATTCCAGATCAACAATACCGGGAGTTAAATCGGCACTTGTTAAGGCATTGGAATGATCTGTTAATAATGCTTTTGTGGATGAAGCAAGTAAGATATTCATATTATTGGTTTTTTCTTCTACACTTAGAACTTGGTAATCCAGGTTCATCTCAGCACCACTTATTGGTAAGTGTTTCTTAGCCTCAAAGAATAAGGCAGATTCCAGCTCTTCGTCTGGTAGAAATATTGTTTTTATCTGCTTTATACTTGTATTATCTCCTCCTATCGAAGAAACGAGATGCTTCACCTTTTTTGGTTTCAACTTCATCGTTTTTACAAGTTGAGATAATATGGGACCATAGCGATCTGGAGATAGGTCTGAGAAAACGGGTTCTATCCCCTCCGGAATTGTTGAAAGGCTTTCACAATTTAGTAATTTGTATCCATGATGTGTTTTCTTTAGATGAACCATCTTGATGCTGTGATTACCTATGTCCAATCCGATTGATTCCTTAAATTTAACTGTTTTCGTCTTAGCCATGTAACCTCACATTTTTAGTCATTTTTTATCTATCTATATTTATATTAATGGGTAGTCTCTATAAAATCTGCTGGTGGAGCTTTATAGAACCACGATTTCTTTTCGAATGCCGTAAGTGTTGTCTCTCCCCAACCTTCATATATTTGTGGATAATCCGGGGGTTGAACATACATAAAACGTTGGTCATAATGATAATTTTTATCATATCCGGTTGAACCGTGAGAGCCATCATAATGATATAGATCCATCTCCCATGGACTAGGTGAAGAAGTACCATAAGGATGGTTATAAGGATCACCACCTGAACGATGGATAAACCCACGTCTTCTTTGAGCAATAGCACCAAAGATCGTAAGTTCCCCTCTTTCAAAAACAATATCGTCAGAAGATTCCGGCCATACAGGATTATACCATGGATAATCTGTTCCATAAGGATATGTGTAATTACTAACATTATTATTTGGATATGAATTTACATAGGCATTACTTTCATAAGGGAACCCACATGTAGAATTAACAATTGGTGCACCACCATGAAGATCAAAACCTTCAATTTCTTGAGGTACCATAGGGTTACCTGGTGGGAAGATATATTTATGCAGATCTACATAAGTATATGTAGTGTCTTCAGACGGATCCGGTAGTTCTAAGAAAGCTTGATATATTATGCCAGGACCGGGATTCGGCCCATCTTCAGCTACTACAGTTCCATCACCATCTAATATTTCATATAAATGTTCATCTTCATTTGTACCTGCAGTGTAAACAGTTTCTATCACATCTCCATGATCAACTGTAAACAGGAATGTACTTAATGCAGAATAACAGGTTTCGTCTTCCAAAACAATTTCACCGTTAATATAAAGATCTATTTCTGCACCGTCCCAGCCATCTCCAGCTGTATCGATCAGGCGTAATGTAAACTCCTCAGAAATAAATGGACTCATTGCCTCAAAATCCGGGGTTGAACCATGTGGATGGTGATATTGGAATGTAAAGATGCCGTCATAATGACAGGCCATAATTCCATGTATGTCCTCATCACCTTTTCCTATAGCTGCATATGCACCATAAATCATCAGATCAGTACAATTATCATCGCGTATTATATTCTCCAGAAATGGATCTTTGTGTTTATATCTGATTAGAATCTTCTTCTCAGAAACAAGTCCAAAATAATCTGAAGTATTAAGATTTTCAGGATCATCGGGTGGATCCCCAGGATTAGTACCGGCATAAGTAATATCACCTACAATATATATAGTATCTGCACTTCCCCAGGTTTGAGCTCCATTAACAACGCCTTCGATCCAAAGCTCAGCTTCATTTACCCATACAGAATGATCCATAACCGGAAATGATGATGCGTTAGTCCAGGTAGTATCATAAATAGTAACGTGATTCGTCCAGATATGACGTGAATCTTCATACCAGTTACCACCGTTAGTCACGACATAATTTGCAAGGTCTGCAGTATGTGGGAACCAGCTATACACACCAAAAGTATCAACTCCTGTCACTTCGATCTCAGCGAACTTGCAATCAAAACTACCATTGCTAAGTTTCACATAGACAATATCTGTATCATCCGAACCAAGTCGTATGCCATTCTCACGGATAAGATCAGCAGTAGGATCAAAGATAATTGGTGGAACTTCTTCTGCATAACCACCCAAAAAGATCTGATCCATCGGTGCACTCAACTCGGCAGGTGCGTTAGTTGCAAAATCCATAATTCTACCGGCTGTTGTAACCATATCATGGAATGTGGGCCATCCTGGGTATTGCTGTATCCAGATATCATCGTTGGAATGTACGGGGCCATACAGATTATCGGCTCCATAAAATTTTACTAAGGCAGCAGCAAATCCGCCATCTGCATTTTCCGAAGATTCTACATCCGTAAAATACTGGTATTCGGCAAGACTCTTATTCTTTACAAGACGCTCAGAATATCTTTTGATCGGAGATCTATAAGATCGAATTAACCAACGTTCTCTTTTGGCAGTTATTAAAGATTGAATAGCAAAAGCCTGTTCTGTTGGAAGTCCCATAAAACTATTAATAATTGTATTTTGTCCTCTGCTGGAAATATAGTAAGTTGTTCTACGATCTGGTTCCATGATTTCAATGATACGTCCTGGTAAAGCTCTAGCACTGTTATGCTCTAATGAAAGATGCAATCTTGTAGCTTCGCTGCGCAATAGTAATTCTTCCTGTATCTTATCGTGTGAATATTGAGTTTGTAATTGATTATGCCCGGTAATAACCATCAAAGAAGCTGAGGAGGCAACTGCAACGATACTTAGCATAACTGCAATAACCATCACGAGAACACTACCAAAATTATTATTTAACAATTTTTTAAATAGTTTATTCATAATATCTCCTTATTCTTCTTCTACATTTGCATGTGAATTGCCTAAGAAGACTGAAGTTTCATAAGTAATGGTTCTAGTATTTTTCCTAATATCATCTTCATTAGATTGAGTTCTCATTTTTTCACGGAATCTTACCTGACCAACCAGCTTAATATCTACCATCAAAGGATTATCTAGCGCATCATAATGAGTTATATTCCAAATTTGCCTTGGATTTTTAATAGTAAATTGGGGATCTCTACCTACATATTTAATTGGAGTTGATGGAAAAATTTTTTCATTTCGAAAATTGTTCAAACCATAATCCCCGTTAATCACTAGCTGGTTATCATCATTTACAATATATTTAACATTGTAGAGGGATTCCAGATCTAAATTGAGCACTAAAGGAGTTATCTTAATAGAATTTCTGGAAATACCGATTTCTACTTTCTTGGCGGTTGTAAGTCCGATAAGGCCTTCATTATCTGTAACACCTTCACACATATATCCGTGTCTCATTATTTCGATTGCCTCAAAAAGATCTTGCTGCAATTGAGAATATAGTCTCACTTCCTGAAAATTAGTTACAAAATGAACTATACCTACACCAAATATCACAAAAACCAAGGCTACAAGCGGAAGACCTGCAATTATCTCAATTAGTGAATAACCTTTGTTATTTTTTAATATCTTCATAGCTATTCTACCTCTTCTTCCTCTTCGTCAGTTCTGTAAAAATAATCTTCTCGCAAGACGAGGGTTCTTTCCCTATTTAAAATGTTGTTAAGGAAATATTCCGGTCCATCCCGCCAGGTTATTTTTATACTGATATTGTCGTAATTGACATATTCAGAGATATCAATATCTGTATATGTAGCTTTTGTGATAGGATGGATAAGCCCATAAATGCGTTCTCCATCTACATCGTCAATAAGAAAATTACCAGATGTAATTGTATTGAGAATTGTAGTCTTTTCATTGATCCTATTAACAAACTTAACTTGCTCTAATTTCTGATGTGCTTTTAAAAGAACAACTCTATAGTGGTAATTTCCCACAGCATTATGCCAGGCATAATACGAACTTAAAAATAAGCCACTAAGAGCAATGGTTACGATTATCAAACCGGCAAGAGCCTGAATAATACCAAAACCTTCATTAGATCTTAATGTTTTTTTAATCATTTTAAAAAGCCGTCCCCGTAGCAAACATTTTTGGATTATCTGCCACTTCTTCGGCTACTTTTCTATCGAGATAACCATTCATTACATGATTATATAATGATTGATCTTTTGACTGCATACCTTCCTTGTTTCCAGATTGGATAACTGAAGGTATTTGATATGTTTTTTCTTCACGAATAAGGTTTTTAACAGCATTATTCGCTATCATTATTTCAAGAGCAGGTATTCTATCGCTTTCATCTTTCATTGGAAGCAGTGTTTGTGCTATAACTGCTTGAAGTGATTCTGAAAGCATGGAACGAACTTGAGCCTGTTGTTCTCTTGGGAACATATCAATGATCCTGTCGATAGACTTAGTAGCACTGCTTGTATGCAGTGTAGCAAGTACAAGATGACCTGTTTCAGCAGCCGTTAAAGCCAAGGATACTGTTTCGAGGTCACGCATCTCTCCCACAAGAATTACATCCGGGTCCTCACGCAAAGCGGAACGCAATGCTACCTTGAATGACCAGGTATCATGCCCCACTTCCCGCTGGTTGACGAGAGAGTTCTTGCTTCTATGCATAAATTCGATTGGGTCTTCAATTGTGATAATATGACAATGTTTATGATCGTTTATATAATCGACCATAGTAGAAAGTGTAGTAGATTTGCCACTACCCGTAGGTCCTGTAACCAGTATTAAGCCACGTTGTCTCATAGAAAGTCTTGCTAGGATTTCCGGTAGGTGCAGATCATCAAAATCTTTTATGGCATTAGGAATAACACGAAAAGCTACACCTAATCCATTAACTTGATGAAAAGCATTAACACGGAAACGTGTATCATCATCCAATTTTGTAGAAAAGTCAATTTCCAACTTCTCTTTAAAAATTGTAATCTGCGAATTATTCATGGTGCTAAAAATTAACTCTTCTACTTCCTTTTCGCTCAACACAGGTAAATTGAGTTTTTTCATCTTCCCCAAAACTCTGATCATGGGGATAGATCCAGCACTAATGTGCAGGTCAGATGCACCAGCATCTGAAGTAAATTGTAATAATTCTCTAACAGTCAAAAGATACCTCCAAAAAATTAATCGAGGAGTTCTTCTTCTTCGCTGTCCTCGTCATCAATACCATAGCCATGATATGCTGCATCTTCTACATCATACCAAACTTGTTTTCCTTCACCTTCTGGAAAATCTGTTGTAGAAGTTGCCATATATTTCTTTGGTGGGTTACCTACAACTTCAAATTCCCAGTTCTTCTCGGTTCTGTTACCAAGATTAGTATCTTTTAAAGCAGCTTCTACATCATAGTCTGTAGTTGAACCATAAGTTTGATAATAAACTCTGTAAGTTTGGCGCAATGCAGCGATAGCAGATTGTGCTTCTGTTGATCTTGCTTGGCGCACATAACTCATGTAAATTGGAACTGCGATAGCTGCCAGGATGGCAATGATCACAACAACAACTAACAATTCAATAAGACTAAATCCTTTTTGGTTTTGTAATTTTTTTAACATTATACGTCCTCCTAATTATTTTTGTTTTTTTATAATGCAAATTCTGTTCCGAGAAATTTATTCCTTTAACTTTTTTGCAAGTATTATTTTTTAATAATTAATAATATTAGTCAATATTAATAATATCTTATACTTATATTATAGCCAAAACTTAAAAAAAAATTGAAAATTAACGTGTTTGTAAATTGATTGAAATATAATGTTAATACTAAAATAATAGGTTCAATCCGGTTACTGCAGGATTGAACCTATTATCTGTAATCTTTTCAGTGTCTATTTCAATAACAGCATCCGCTTTGTCCCAATGATCTTATCATCCGTGATAAGACGATAGAAATAGACCCCGGAAGAAATTGGTTTATTGTTTTGGTCAGTTCCGTTCCAAGTAATTGAATACTGACCAGATGCAAGTTGAGCATTTATAAGCTGCTTCACTTTTTGACCCTTAATATTATAAATTATTAATTCTATAGATTCAGTGTTTTCGTTGTTCAACTCAAATAAAATCGTAGTTATTGGATTGAACGGATTAGGAAAATTAGCAATCAGCTCTGTCACCATATGCGGTGAATCATCAGTAGAAGCAGAAGTTTTAATTATAAGTATCGAGAATGCCGATAATGATTCAATTCCATTAGTATAAACAGATCTTATAGCAAATTGATATGTAGCATTGGGAAGATTTATCCAATCGAGATCTACATAGACCGTATCTTCAACACCTTCTGCAATAAGTTCCCAACTACTAGGGGTATTATGTTGATAATCATAGAACCTGTAAACATTGTAAGATTCAAATGATCTGTTTTCCAATGCTATATTATTTTTTAATTTAGGAAGATCAATATTCTCTGCAAGCGTATTTCCTAAATTGATCCCATAAGCACGGATCAAAAAATTTCGCTCATAATTAGGACCATATGAAATCACATCAGTCCAGATGCCAGGTGTTGTCCAATCTTCTTTACAAAATTGGGTTCCAGGCTGAAATTCCCAGGGTTCTCCAACTCCATCATCCATTCCTATAGAAGTATATTCATTAGGTGTAGAAACACCCACAAAGAATCCTTCATAAGCTTCTACCGGAATAGTGATGTAATGACTATTCCATTCATTATCAATATTATCTACAAAACCAGATTCATATAATACAACATCTGCATCCGGTAGATTATCTTCATTCAATCCAAAAAGATACAGTTTAACCTGATCATGTGTAGCATATTGCGAGCTGAGATACCAATGAATTTCCTGCACAACAGAAATATTCGGATGAACAGCTCCAAAGACAGCATTTGGAGGAGTTGAATTATAGCCTAATGAAAAATCATACTCACCATCATCATAGCGGAATTCACCGCCACCCTGCCCGGGAGAACTCCATGAAAGTTCTACTTCAGTTCCTTCCGGATTCTGTATAGCTTGAACATTTCCAGGTGGATATGCGATCTCGCTTAAAATTATTGTTCCCAGATCCAAAGGTGAGCCACCAACAGATATTTCATCAATATAATTATCATAACCATCATAAGAGATAATAATATCGTAAGTTATATTTGTGTAAACATCCTCAATAATAAAATCACCATTGGCATCTGTAGTTGTTTGATAATTTTCAAACCCTATAATTTCAACTAAAGCATTCTCCAATCCTACTCCGGGAAGGTCGCTTCCAACCACATGACCAGAGACTGGTACTGTACCAAGTGGAATAAGATTAAAATCTACTTGAGTTATTTCATCTTCAAAAACTTCATCACTTATTGTTTGAGGAGAGTAACCTGTCGTATATGCAGTAAAGTTATAAACTCCAATAATTACATTTCCAAAGTGATAATATCCCTGATTATCTGTATAGGTAACTGTTTGAGTCTCCTCAATGGTTACCTGAGCCCCTTCTAGAGGGTTATTATTCTCATCAAAAACATACCCCTCTACTTCTCCCATTGAACCAAGAAAGAAGGTGAATGTAGTATTTGCAAAGAACTCGCTAGTATAACTAACATCCGGTGGATTTGCAGGATCAAGCACTATTTCATTATCACGTTCATATCTGGTTCTATCTACATGTTCCAAAGTTTCATCATGAAAGAAATAATCCATTGAACTATAATATTGATCATCCATTGGACGGTGAGCCATTATGACCAAATTTCCACCATTGTAGAAATAGGGAGTTGTAAGCTCAATTGTTATATCGTTCGTCCCCGAAGGATAAGAAACGGTGCCATTGAAAACTTCTGTCAACGATGTTGACGGTATCCAACCATCTGTTAGATTCGTCTGTGTAGTCTCTCCCAGCCAGATTGCCGTTGGTTCATTGATCAGATTAGTAGAAAAGTTATTATAATATGTAAGCGCAGTTATCATTCCTTCTGCACCTGCTAATTCATCAGCAAAATAAATTATTTCAGTAAGACTGTTTTTATACTCAAAACAAAGTGGTGTCCTTGTATTCTCACCAGTTCCTTCTCCAACAGTTATCTCTACAATACCGGGAGGAAATATCTCAACATCCAGAATATTTGTTTCATCGTTAGAAGTATTCTCATCTCCCGCAAGAATTACTTTTCCATAAAGCTCTACCATACCACTAGGTTCATCTACAGGAACATTCCAAACAAGATTATGTACAACAGTTTCATCGGGAGCAATTGTCTGAGTGATATCGATCGAATTTAACTCCTCATCATTATTCTTATACAGTTTAACCGTATAGGCATTTTGTGGATTGTATCCAATATTTTTCACAGTAATCTCATAATTTTCAGTATTACCGGCATTAATGATTGTGTTGCCTGTAATGCTCATCGCTGCTAGGTCATTATCGTAAGTGAAAGCAAGATCACCAGTTACTTGGACATTGTCTATTGTCCACCACCAGTCCCAACCGGGCTGTACAGAATGGAAACGAATATTAACACTTGAATGGCCGGCAGCAAACGCTGTTATATCGATAATCTCATGAGTGGCTGTTACATCTACACCAGCAAACGTTAAAACATTATTCCAATTTGTACCATCAGTAGAAACATCTACATAACAATAATCTTCTGCACCAATAGCATTGAAATCATTATCAAACTCCAGAATTATATTTTCATATGTTGTAAGGTTTAAAGGTGATTGAAGTTCTATTGTACAATCTGTTGTGGTACCGGAGCCAGTCGCATCTGAGTCTGCAGAACAAACATTGCCTGAAGATGTTGGCGGCATATTGTAAGCATTTGGATATGGTTCTCCATAGATTAACCATTCACCTTGACCACTATTAATTATTGAGTTCCAGTTTCCCAATCCTGTTTCAAAATCATCAAAAAATAACTCTTCACCACTAAGTATCGCAGCATAAATTATTAATAATATTATAAAAAATTTCTTCATGTTCTCTCCTAACTTTTTTTTATTCATAGATTTAATATGCAAATATTATTCCAGCTAAATAGCTAAAATAATATTACAAGTTGCACAGCTCGAAATAATCATATTAATGTCAAGCTCATAGTAATAAAGGAACAAAAATTGTTTGACAGATAGCCACATAATTACATCCGTAAAAATGGAGTTAGTTAATGAAGAGAATAATTTTTCTGATCATATCCCTGTTTATATGGGTAAACGTGTCTACATTAGTAATAGAGACAGCATCATTCACAGATTTTCTATATGGCTATACAGAAGAGTGTGAGTATGATAACTGGATATCTCATGTTACAGAAGGGATCGCAGAAGAGGATTATAATTTATACTCACCCTGGGATATACAATCTGAAGGATTTGGAGCATTTGTTTTACCGGATGAAACTATGCTGGAGCAATGGCAATATGTAATTGATGCTTTTCTTGCAGAAAATTATACTTCAACCCAAAGTATACTGGATCTTTATAATTTTCCATATCATGTAGTAGAATTTAATGATACAGATACTGGAAATATATACTATATGTTACGTGAAATATTGAATCCGTTATATTATGATGGAAATGGAACCATTGACACTTATGATGATGAATTGGGCTCCTTTGATTACGGTTGGGGACTTTTCATTCATAACCCGCAATCAACAAATCCGGTAATAGTAACTGTCCCACACCCAAATGATGATTTCATCTCATCTGTTATCGGGTATGAATGTTTTGAAGACTGGAATGCGAAATTCTTGCTTATCTCAGGTGCCGGAAGAGAAGTATTGTGGACGAATCAAGGGAGTTATTCCAATTCTAAATCTTTGTGTGATCCTTCCAGAAATAACGATGTGGTTTTTAATATAGCATATAAATCTTTTTGTGACAACATCAGGGGAATTTTTAGTAGAAGAGAATTCTCAGCTCAAATACACAGTTACGATTGGGACAGGCATGATGAACATCCGGATAATCAGATCTCAGCAATGAACAGTTGCCCTAATCTTCCCATAAGAGATTTATCTGACATGCATCTCGATATGATAAATGCATCGGATCATGTTGTAATTCCACAGAACACAATAGGTTCCAATACAGAGGTTTTGCTGAATGATTATTACTCAGTAAATTATTCTGTTTATGATTTTCTATTTTATAATTGGGAAGGAGATCCGTATCCTGTAAATGATAATGTTGATCTTCCTGGGTACAGCGGGAACAAACAAAAACTTTATACTTACTCATATTGGAATAGTTATGATATCTTTGATCCCTTCTTTCATATGGAAATGGACGAACTCCCAGGCAGTTACGAAGAAACGGAAGAAAATTATAAATGGTTCTATGGATTTGATCCGGAAACCAATATGTTCCAAATGGATATGCTTTTTGATAAAACATTATCTTATTATTCATACTGGATAAATGCAATGACGGAAATCCTCCCTGCTGCCTTGGAACTTGATGATGGACTTATTCCACCTACTCCCCAAAACTTTGCTGCGTTCAATGTGGATCATAATTCAATTGATCTGGGATGGGAATCCATATCTTCCTACGATTTTCATACGTACGAAGTCCTTATCGCAAATGAACCGATAACTCCTTACAATCATACGGTTATTAACCGTGATAACTATTATTTGTTTGCCAGCCCATTGAGAAGTAGTTATGGAGTAAATAATCTTGATATAAATAGTAATTATTTTTTTCAGATATGTGCTTTAGATAAAAATGGAAATTACTCTCCCCTTTCAGCAGAACTAGAAGTTTTCACTTCACCCGCCCTGATCGATGATCTAGTTGCAATTGGACTTGATTCTTCTGCTAACATTAAATGGATGGCAGAACAACAAGATGGGAATATGGGATTCAATATCTACAGAAAACTGCAGGAAGAGGAATTTATCTTGATCGATAGCTGGACTACAAATCCGGATTTGGCAGGAACTCAAAATCCTAATGAAGAATATTCTTACTTCGATGCTGAGTTAGAAAATGAAATGGTTTATACTTATCAAATATCTTCGGAGAATGAAAGTGGTGAGGAATTTCTTTATAATCAATTTGTGAGCTGTTCACCGAATAATTACTTCAATATTTATGTCTATAATTCTACATATACTATCATAGATTCAGTTACATTCTCAAAAAACCAATTTGCAACAGATTATCAAGATGAAAATTATGATCTTGAGAAAATAACAATTTTACCAGATGAATATATTTTCTCAGCTTTTTATGAGCATTATTGGGCACCAAATGGGATGTATCTTCAACAGCAAGTACATGGTGAGTTCTCACCATTTGAAAATTACAAGGTCTGGGATCTTAAAATTAAAACTAATCAACTGAATGAACAAATAAAAATATCAGTTTATCCGGAATTCACAAATGAGAGTGGTAATCTATTTTTGAAAGATCTGCAAACTGATCAGCTCATAGATTTGGTTGCAGAAAACTATGGTTTCTTTGCTGAAGACACAACCTATTACGATTTCGAATTATATTGGGGTGATTTACATCCATCTGTTAATTTTGCATTTTCGCAAAATCAACTTCTGCAAGGAGGAGATGAATTATTGATCAATTGGAATTCCCATATTTACCAATTAATAGACTATTTTGACATCTCTTTGCAGAATGATGAAACCACTATTGTAATTGCTGAATATGTAGATCGACTGGAAGAGCAATATATTTGGGAAACTCCTGAGAATATTGAAATACATAATGCTCAAATTGTTATCGGTGTTCATTCCACAGATGGAACAATTTATGAGTTTAGTTCTCCAAATTTCTATGGAATAGTACCTTTAGAGTATACAATTGAGTTCACAGAAGGCTGGCAACTGATCACAAATCCCTGGATCAGTGATGAATCATTTTTTACTTTGGAGATATTTGGATTAAATTCTGAATTGCTGTTCCCCATTCCATTTAATAATTTTGAAACTTCTGAGGAGTTTGAATTTGGAACCGGATATTGGCTCAATGCTGAGATAGAAGGATCATTCACATATTCAGATTCAATTCTCAAAGAGGTTACTTACTTAGCTTTAGAACCAGGCTGGAACCTTGTACCAAATCCATATTTATGTTCTTATGACCCACGCGATCTTAAAATAAAAAATTCTGTATATACTTACTATTTCGATTATGCTGTGGAACTTGAACTTATTGCAAATGCTGCTTATGTTTACAGAGATGGAGAATTTATAAAAGCAAATATTATACATCCTTACGAATCATTCTACCTATTTGTAAATGAAGAGAATTTCGATAATATGCAATGTAGATTTTCTCCGTATTCTAGTGGATTTTATTATTTCCCTGATGTAGATTGGGAGATTACGATATCTGCAATTCAAATTGATGGAGATGAAGTAATTGTAGGTTGCAGTGAAAATGCTACAGATAGTTTTGATAATGCCTATGATCTACCAGAAGCACCTGCAAAGCCTGTGGAATATGGTATTAGAATGTATATTCCAAAAGATCCACAACTCGATTCATTATTTATTTATTCTGAATTGAATCGTGAAATAATGTCATCTTTGGAAACAGGTATTCCAGAGTTTAAACTATGGGATTTTGTTTTGGAAACTCAAATCTTAAATGCACTAACCCTCGAATTCGATTTGCTGGATATTCCTGAAGGTTATCATGCCGATATCCAGATCGATGGTAACAGCTGGAATCAACTAACAAGTGGAAATTACATTTATTCAATTATTCCTTCACAAATTGGAACAATCTCAGGCTCGATTATTGTAAGCAATAATGTTGCATCGTCTGATGATATTGTATCAATTGCATATGACTTCATTAATTTCCCAAATCCATTTAATCCTTCTACAAAAATTCGCTTTAATGTTCCTGAAGAAAGTAAAGTAGAATTATCTATTTATAATATCAAAGGACAAAAAGTAAGAACTCTGTGCAAAGAAATTCTGCCTTCGGGGAATCATGAATATATGTGGGAAGGAAAGAATAATTACAATTATGCAGTAGCTTCCGGTATATATTTTATTAGATTGGATAACGGAGAAAAAACAAAGGTTAGAAAAGTACTGTTATTGAAATAAATATATTTGGTAAATATCTTCTTCAAGTCCTAAATATATCCTCTTTTTTTTAATTTGTACCTATATCCGTAACTTACTAGAAAAAAATATAAAATTTCCGTAGGGTGTAAGTACAAAAATTGTTTTAGGCTCCTGGATATAATCCTACTCCAAGAATAAAATTCTCCCAATATCCTTTTATAATCTCTACTAAGTTCTTCTGCAGTCATATTTGCTGGCTTCATTACGACATTGCTTAAATCATAGTTTTCCCAATTTTTATCAAATATTCTTTTTTCTTTATCCATTTTCTTAAATAATGGTGTTCCTGGGAAAGGAGTTAGGACTGTTAGTTGAAGCGCATCAATTCTAGCTTCTTTCAAAAAATTTAAAGTTTTGTTAAAAATATCTATTTTATCATGATCAAATCCCAATACAAATGCTCCCAATACTCCAATGCCTCTTTCATGAAATTTTTTAACAGCTTCCTTATAAAATGATGACTTATTAAAGTTTTTACCTGTGTTATTCAAGCTGTCTTGCGAAAGACTTTCAAAACCCACAAAAACACCTCTACAACCACTTTTTTTCATCAAATCTAATAATTCATTATCTCTAGTTACATTAACCTCAATTTGAGAATACCAGTTTTTATTTAATGGGATCATCTTTTCAAAAAGACGCTTTGCATAGTTTACATCCATTACGAGATTATCGTCAATAAATAGTATTTGTTTTCTCTTTATCGTTTTAATCTCTTCGATAACTTCTTCAATAGGTTTTTTCTTATAAGATTGTTTATAGAACGCAGATATAGAACAAAATTCACATTTATTGCAACATCCCCTGGTTGCCTGGATAACTGAAGTAGTGAAATACTTACTATTTTTAATGAGATTTTTTTTACTGTTTAATCTCCTGAATTCTTTGTATGGATAAGCATAAATTTTCTTTAATTTTCCATTTTTGTAATCTTTAAAAATCTTTCCAATATTAGATTCAGCATCTCCGATACATACAGCATCACAATATTTACTTGCTTCTTCAGGCATTAGTGTTGGATGATATCCTCCAAATATGACAACTTTACCTTTTGCTCTAAATTTTGTTGCAATTTCATATGCTCTTGGAGCATTAAACGTCATAAATGAAATACCTATAATTTCTGCATCTAAATTAAAGTTAATAGGCTCAACGTTTTCATCGATGATTTCCACTTCAACATCTTGCGGTGCTGAAGCAGCTACCTGGATCGCACTTAACATAGAAAACCTGAAAATTTTCATTCTGGAAGAAGCTTTCTTCCTGCCAACTACTCGGAATTCTTTAGCAGCAGGGCAAATTATAACGAACTTCATCTCCACTCCTATATTTTGATTAATTCCATAATCAGGATATCAAAAGAGATCTAAATACTATAATCAAAACTTATGCCAATCCACGGTATAAACTATCAGTTGAACTAACTGTTTCCTGAGCGTTAAGTTTAAAACACTGGAAAAAAAAGAAACTAAACAATAAAAATGTTGAGAGAAAATATTTTCTAAACATATTTCTCCTCCTTAATTATTATTTCCATTCATCTTCTAAAATTTTACCACTGCTTTGTAAACTCTGCATAATATTTTGTGCCAGAAGTAAGTTCCCATTCAAGTTTTAATATGTCACCATCAATTTCGTATTCGTATACTAATGTACCAGGTTCACCGGAGGGGTCAGTTAGAATTAAAGTAAGTTGATTAGATGATGTACTCCAAGTGCCGGGCATTGAGATAAGAGGACCGCTGATATTTGTGATCTGCTCTATAGTGCCATCATCTTCTATTTCATAAGTCCATACCACACCCATTGAATCGAGTTGAGCTTCTGTATAAGTTACAGTCTCTCCTTGATCTTCTGAACTCATTAGAGTTAACTTCCAGAAACCTACTAATGCTAAATCATGCCCCGGTCCTGTTGGACTATTATCTTTACTACAACTGACTGATAATATGGGGAATAGAGCCATACATAATACAACCACTAATACTAATCTAGAATTATTCATAACAATCTCCTTATTTAAATTAGAATATTCTCGAATTATTATATTCTAGACATCTTTTAATTAATAAGCTTATCATTTATAGATAACCAATGAGTTCAGCTCATACAGAACAAAGTCAACTTAATCCATTGTCACATCGTAACTATCTCTTTCGCAGTTGTTCTCTGTATATCCAGTTGAACAGAAAAAGGATGCCAACCAGGAATAGCGGTCCGGATATTGACACATAAGTAACCAGAGGGAATCTCCCCCAGACCCATACTATATAGAACACTGCCAAAGCATTGAACAGGATCGCTCCAATCCACTCCCAACGCCATGCTATGACCAATATGATAATAACAATGTATACTGGGACCAGATGGATAAGCAAAGCAAGAATTGTTTTCCAAAAACCAAAACCCTCACCGAATACGTCTAAAGCAAACAGACTTAAAAACATTGCGAAAAGAATACACAGAATCCTTGGAGTCCAGAAGAGAACTCGTTTCATTTTTCTACTCATGATTCCTCCTTAATTTTAGGACAATTTGATATACTATCCCAGCATAAGCAAAATCATCAATCTAACTTTTACAATTAATCCCTTTTCAATCTCCTAAGTCTCCCTCTAATTAAGGAGAGAATAAAATTGGATCAAGAACTATTTCATTAGGAAAGAGTAGTTACCCTGATATAAACTTTTAAGTTAAATTCCCTTATTTCAATAAGATCATCCTTTTGGTTTCTTCGTGGTTATCTGTTCTCATTTTATAGAAATATATTCCTGATTTACTCCTTACTTAAGAATACCTTGGCTGGTATAATAAGTCCTATGGCTATTAACATAAGACCAACGATAATAATCGTAGTGGTTACAGGATTTTTAAAGATGATATTAGCTATAAGATTATTCACCCAGCCAATAACACCAACAACCAGGATGTAGAACCATGCCCACCTTTCAGCCTTCTTATATGCTGTCATAAGGACAATTAAGCCACCAAGCGCAAGTGCTAGACCAATCCCACCCGCCATTCTTTCAAGATTTAACACATAACCGGCTATGGTTGGATTCGAATCAGCAAACTCAAGCCAGGATTGCCCAGTATATCCTTGGAATGAACGCATAACTATAATCTGCGGCATAAATATAGTAATAAGGGCATAGATCAAGGCAAGTATCATCATGATCAATAGGATTACAAAAGAAATTTTGATTGACTTCTTTGTTTCTGCCATTTTCTTCTCCTTTTTTGGTTTTAATTACTTTAACAGGATCATCCTCTTTGTCCTTTCGAAATTAGCTGTTTTTAATTTATAGAAATATATTCCTGAAGAGACGGGTTTGTTGTTTTCGTCGGTTCCGTTCCAGATAGCTGACCCTTTCCCGAACGAAGACTCGGGACTCAGGGTGACAGTCACCTGCAAGCTCGGGGAAAGATCTTTAACTCTTTGACCTTTAAGATTGTAAATTTCCAATTTAACTTGTTCGTTTTGTTGGTTTTGTTCGATGCTAAATTCAATCGTAGTAGTTGGATTGAATGGATTGGGATAGTTGGAAAGTTTGATATCTGATTGTGGTACAATAACCTGATCTGCAATTGTAAAATAATCCGAGAGAAGATAAACACCTCCATCTGTACAACAAAGAATGTTATTGCAGTCTATCATAGGATGAAATGTAATTTTATTAATGTTTGTATTCTCCAAACCGTCATTAAAGAAAGTTAATTCCTCAATATCAGGTGTCCATACAGCAATTCCCTCATGATCTACATTAGCTTCTTCCCAACCCACAAATAAATTGTTTTCACAATCAAAACCAACAGAGCTCATCTTTATAGACCAGAATTCCACATCCCAGTTGTTCCCATAATCAATTGAACTTCTCAAACCGGATGACCATGATTCACCAGGGAAAATACCATACAAAACACCTGTGGAAGAAAAAGTCAGATCGGATAGATAAGTCAATGTATTAGCGGGGAACCAATTTGTTCCGGAGTCATTGGAAAAGTAAATCCCGTCATCAGTTGAAACTACATAGTTATTCTCATAAGCAACCATATCATAACAATATTTTCCATTAAAGAAATCAACAGCTTCCCAGGATATTCCTGTTTCAGATTTCATAAGCCCTTGTTCACCGCCAACATAAAAGTGCGAGTCAGCAATAAAATACTCTATGAATCGGGGATTGATAAAATATTCGATGATCATAAACTCATAATTACTGAAATTGAAAAAGTATATTCCGTCTGAGTAAGAACCATTTCCCATTACAGCAATCAAATCAGCGGTAGCTAATATAACTTGTTCAACATCCCATATAGGTAAATATCCATAATTGAATTCCTCCCATGTAGTGTTAATATTAACCAGCATTCCATCTGAAGTGCAAATAATTTCGTAAACAATTCCTCCACCCCAAACATAAAAATTATTTGCTTCAATATCTACAGGACCAATACTTTCCCAATCATAAGCACGTGAAAGAGTTGGCAATATTAGAAACAAAGAGATAATTACATAAATAAGTTTCATTTTTCCCTCCTTGTCCTCCGAAGTCCGTCAGTAGCCGGACGAAAGAGAGCTTAATTAATTCATTCTAATAGAATTTTTCTTGTTTACAAATGCTTTCAATGCAATGTCTCATTGTAAAACACGAATCACTTAAAGAAATAGATCAAAGACATTGTAGGCATGAATGATGCTAATCTGCTGTCATCATCATAATACAATATAACAGTAAATGGTGAGCCAATGATGAAGCGCATATTTCCGGAAAATGTAATCTCAATTTCCGGTCCAACACCAATAGCAAAACTCATATCATCCAAATGACTATTTTCATAGCTGGCAAAAGTACCGAATCCTCCTACAATATTGAATCGTGTTTTTTGAACAGAATGTATTGGTTTGATCAATTGCAGACCAATAGAATGAAGTGCATTTGAATCACCCGCACCTCCACCATAGGTTGTTTGAAAACCATACATTTTATTTTCATACCTGTATGAAGCTCCGAATCCGCATGTCATTCCAGCACTTATACCAAATCCTTTTTCAAATTCAATTTCTGCTAAAAGAGTTGATGTGATCAAGACGATCATAACGAGTGTAACTATTTTTTTCATTTCAAACCTCCTCTAGAAATTGTAGTGCAAGCTTATTTCAGGAATGGGAAAGATTATCGATCGAGTCTCTTCGGAAGATGTCTTAAAAATATCTACAATTGTAAGTGGTAGATCTAAAGAAAATTTTAGATTCCCTTTAATTGTGTATTCCATACCAATCCCGCCACCTATCGAAAAAAGTGGTTTGTTATCTGATTCGACACCAATATCTACTAATACAGAAGATGCTGCAAAATAGTATGCTTTTGAAAATCCAATATCGTGAAATGGCCTCATTGCTTTAAAGCCGATTGGCACGTAAAAATTCTTTTTCGTACCAATTGCCACAAAATTTATCTGGTATCCGAATGTATCATTGAAATGTCTGTATGAGAATCCTGCTCCTGATGCAACTCCCAAGGCAATACCAAGATTGTGATTGGGTTCCGCCCAGGATATCGTTATCATTATGATGATAAGTAGAATGAATATTTTCTTTTTCATATTAACCTCTAATTGAAATAATAGTGCACACCGGCTTGCGGTATGAATTTAAGAAATTCTAATTTACCATCATAATACCAAGGCCATTCCACCGACATATGAAGGTATTTTGTTAAAGGAAATTCAAGCCCGATACCGATTCCGATATTGATGTAGGTTTCATCATTTACTTCATAATCAGAATCTGTGTCTTCAATATATTCTTTATCGTAAATATCGAAGATTGCAGTTCCTGCCAGTAGATAAAACCTGGATGTTTGCCAGTTCTTTAGATTGTAATAAAATGTTCCGGAAATGTTCCAGCCAAGATATTCCTCATCACTTAGTGAATCTTCATCAGCCACATAATATTCATAATACGTACCACCGGCAATCTGATAACCAAACCTCTCATTCATTTGACGATATGAAATGCCGCTACCGGAAATGTAACCGGCTGACATTCCAATTGAATGCGTCAATTCTTCTGCAAAAAGAATGGATATAGAAATGATTATCAACATTAGAATTAATTTCTTCATAAAACATCCTCCTATTTAAGTAAAATCATCTTTCTCGTCTTCTTGAAATTCTTGGTTTCAAGTTTATAGAAATAAATTCCGGAAGCAACATATTTATTGTTATCGTCGGCTCCATTCCAAATAACCGTATGGTTTCCAGATTCAAGATTATCATTCACCAATGTTTTCATTTTTTGTCCTTTCAGATTGTAGACTGTTAATTTTACTTTACCATTCTCTGGAAGTTGATAGCCGATCGTTGTTTCAGGATTGAAAGGATTGGGATAATTCTGATAAAGAGTTGTAATATTTGGAATAATGATCTCTTCTGAACTTACAACAACATTCTGGTTTTCATAAGCTCCCATATCGATTCTTCCACCGTACATTCGCGGATTTCCTGCCAGATCATATTCAGGTAAACCTAAACCGGTTATATCTGGAATTCCTGCATTTACACACAGAGATGGGTCTTGAAGTGAGAAAGGATGATCTCCAGTTCCTGTAAATAGCGGATCATCGTCAATATTACCATCACCCCAATCCAAATTTGAAAGAGGTGTAACGTAGATGGAATCAATTTCATATTGAACATCACAATAATTTACTGTCAAAGATCCACCTGCATTATTCCATTCACCAAAACCGATCTGATCTGAACTATTTCCCCACAATATGCAATTTGTTATTGTTGCTTCTCCTCCACCGCCAACGGTTAGTCCTGCGCCATAAGCAGCAGAATTATCAACAAAAGTGCAATTCACAAAGTCTACCGATGCCTCACTCCAAACACTAAAACCTCCGGAATTCCAATCTCCTCCACCTGTAGCTGCAGTATTATCAGTGATAAGGCAATTCATTATTTCTCCTGTGCAGTTACCGGAAAATCCACCACCTGCAGCATAACTGATTGCTTCATTCTCAGAAAATATGCAATTCAAAACAGAAAAGGTTAATGAGCTGCCATAAAGTCTAAGACCGCAGTAATTATCTGCAATATTCTCTGTAACCAGTGAAATATTTCTACTTGTACGTAATTCTCCACCCAGCACTACAATTGGCTTATCTGCAAGCGCATCATCGAAATAACCATATCCCAATCCAAAAGTAACACTTTTATCCAAAGAACCAAAAGTACTCACACCATAGAGAATCCCTGCAGATGTACTCTCAGGTAATTTCACAAGTGCACCAATAGCTAGATCCATTTTTTTAGAAGTCTTTATTCCTACTTTAGGAGTGAAGAGAATGATCTGTTCATCCAGACCTGGACCTGGTAATATTGAGAAACCACCTCCAAGAGTAAAATTGTCTGTAATTCCAAAAGTAACAGTTGGAAAGAAAATAAAGTAATCTGCGAAATAGCCTCCTCCTTGTTTGAGCATTCTGCCGGTTGGTGCAAAAAATAAACGAGAGCAATTAGGGTTGGGAAACCAGTATTTCCCATCTTTAAGTTGATCATCCGAAACCAGTTTTAGATCAGTGATCTCAAAAATTGAAATGGTCATAACTCCATATTTGGTTTCAAACTTAATTTTTTCATCACCAATTTCTGTTATCCTTCCTATAAAAAAAGATCCCTCTTCAATAGACAGGATCTGCACTTGAGTGGAATCTGGGATTTCCAAATTAAGGATATTATCTGATTTTTCGAATGATGATAAATAAGTTAAGGTGATTAGAAAAAGAATAAAAATAAAATAAAATCTCTTCATGCTGCACCCCTTTAGTGCGAATAGTTGATCTACGAAGATCAAAAGAAGCGCAAGATATTGTTAGAAAGTTCAGAAGTGTTTATAAATATCAATACTCAACACTTCCTTATCTACGAAAACAAAAAGAGTTACATATTATTTCATGTCAATTATTTTATTGAAATATTTTTCTCAATATAAATTTTATTCAATATTAATTTTGACTCAAATTTGCAAAAAAAATAACGCTCCGAAAACTCGGAGCGTTATAAAACATTATTACATAAAATTATTTTAATAATATCATTTTCTTTGTCTTTTCGAAATTTCCAGTTTTAACTTTATAAAGATATATACCTGATGAAACTGATAAACCATTATCATCAGTACCATTCCAAACTACAGAGTGTTCCCCTGATGAAAGTTGTTCCTTTATAAGTTCTTTAATTTTCTGTCCTTTCAGATTGTAAATGGTCACCTCAGTGTCATCGGTAATTTCTCTGGTCAGATTGAACATGATCGTTGTACTCGGATTAAAGGGATTGGGATAGTTGGAAATCGTTTCGGTCTTTACAATTGGATCATCTGAGCCAACACCATTCTCCACATTTATTTCAAAATCGTCGATATACATACCATCCTGCACGACGTAAGTGTCGCTATAAAAACGAAAACGCAGCTGCACAAAAGAATTTCCCAGATATTGGTTTAAAGAAAAAGTAAATTGCGTCCAGGTGGATAGCAAACCAGTGAACATGGCATATTCATCCCAGTCTATACCATTAGTGCTCGCTTCAAAATACATATAATCATAGTTATTTTCGATGGCATATTTGGTCCAGAAACTCACTTCTGCATCGCTGTAGTTTACCAGATCTACACTTATTAAGCCAGCAACAATATCCAAATTGCTAGCATAATTTCCAGTTGGACTTTCAGTAAGAGAATGAGTTGTGGAAAAGGATTGATTTTCGGATAAGCCCCAGCTTCCTTCAAAAGTCCAGTATGGAGCCCCCGATTCAAAATCGTCAGCAAAAGGAAGTGAAATCGGCGGCATTGGAATAGCAGTTACTGTATTGGAAGGTACAGATTCATCTCCGCTGCCGGCATATATTGCGGTCACATAATAGGAATACGCTTGACCATTTATAAGACCTGTATCTTCATAAAAAAGGTCGGTAACTGTAGCGATCGGGTCTTCTTCTTCATCACGATAAATATTATATTCTTCAGCTTCCAAAACTTCATCCCAAGAAAGAGTGATCATTTCATTTCCTGCTATAGCTGTAAGATTTTCCGGTGGAAGCAGCATATTGGCCATTGTAACCACCGAAGCCATAGTAGCTTTTGTGAAGGTAGCAACTTGTTCATAATTATTAACGCTGGTTCCATTTAGATCATTCGGTGTATGAATGAACGGACTGTAATTCTCGCTGTCTTCAAAAGGAAAAATTCCCATAAAGCCATGATTATTAAAAGAGGTATGGTCGCTATCACCACCGGTTAACTGACCCGGCTCGATGGGAAATGTAGGAAGATAAACAGCGCAAACCTGTTCGTAAAAATCCGCTAATGGAGCTGCAGATGCGGGAGCTATCATATCTGTATGAATAATTTCTCCGGGAGCAAGATACCCAGACATATCGATATTGAAATAACCAAGAATATCCATGTCTGCGTCATCTGCTAAAGTGGCATATTCTTCACTGCCGTGAAGTCCGTATTCCTCACCAGAAAAAGTGCAGAAAATTATTGTTCTGTTAAATTCATACTGACTCAAGATGCGAGCAATTTCTAATATGCCGGCAACTCCGGTGGCATTATCATCAGCACCTGGAGCATCTCCATAGTATGAATAGCTGTCGTAATGACAACCCAATACGACATATTGATCAGGATAGAGAGTTCCTTCTAAAGTAGCAATCACGTTCTGGCTGGAATTTGGTCCACCATAGGGAATATATTGAGTTTCTACGCTCAAACTGTAGCTGTCAAATTTATCAAAAATCCAATTTTGAGCATCGAGTGATCCTTGTGTGTACCAATTCCGGGTGTCAAAATCCTCCAGTGTTTGAACAGTATTATCAAGTTCCATTAAATCTACGTACCCCAAAAGTTCGACAACAAACGGGTCTTCTTCAAATCGCGAACTTCTCAAATAATCGCTTGGTTTGGGTAATTTTGCTTCAATATTATTAATTCGAACCACACCATTATGAATGATTGGAACAACTTTATTTCTATCTTCATCAGCTACTTTTATGATCATGAATTCAGTTTTCAGAAGAAGAATATCGGCAAATCTATCTATCTGCAAAATATAATCATTATTGTTTCCTTCATCCAACCACAAAAGAAAATAATTATCACCTCTTTCCCAACAATTTGTGGCGATAAGTTCACAATCAAAAGCACCTCTATGCTCAGTGGTTGCTATTAGAAAATCATCATGAATATAATTTACAGTGAGAGCATCTTGTTGGAAATATCCTTTGGCAATTGTTGGATTTTCCGTTTCTATCAATACCAAATCGGCAGCAGTAAGTTGCATTGCCAATATTAATAAAACAAAAAGCAAAAAGATTTTCTTCATTTCCTTCCTCCCTTATATAATTTATTCTATAAAACATCCATTCAAAATACCTTCCAAGAGAAAGGAATAAATAATGCCAAAGTGATGCTAAGGTCATTATTTCATTAATATCATTTTCTTTGTTTGTTCAAAATTTCCAGATTTTAATTTATAAAAATAAATCCCTGAAGAGGCAGATTGATTGTTATCATCGAGACCATTCCAGATAACTGAAGTTTGATTTCTAAGATTCGAGAACTCTTTTACTTTCTGCCCTTTTAAGTTGTAAATAACTAATTCGACATCCTCAGTATTTTCAGAATCTATTTCAAATAAGATCGTAGTGGTGGGGTTAAATGGATTAGGATAATTTCCAATTAACTTACTTGTTTCTAATATCAAATCGTCATCAGCTTCTGTAAAACATTCTGCGGTCAAGGGTATAAGTAGTTCTGGTGTATCAGGATCATTACTTATAATTGATAACTCACCAGAGAACTGACCAAGTTCATCTGCTTCAAATTCTATCTCAAGAATTTGTTGTTGTGAATGATCTAAATCAAACTGTAAAATACCATTATAGCCAAAACCTTCTCCTGAGATTACAATGTCTGAAATACTAAGAGTTTCATATCCTTGGTTAGTTATTTCCAATTCGAAAGTTTGTATGTAATTTGGAGCAATAATACCAAAATCTATTTGATCAGCTGAAGCAACAATATTTGGTGCTGGATCTCCAATAAGGAAGTTAAGATATTGAA
>JAGLPW010000042.1 GCA_023137125.1 Candidatus Cloacimonadota bacterium
GTAACTATTCCCATAATAATTAGAAGCGGCGTCAAATAAAATATTGTATTTTCTTTTATAAGGATCAAACGGACAACTGCTATTTGAGCCAAATTGTGTGCTACCGCTCCTAAGATGCTAATCCCTATCATACTAAAACGAACGTTACTCTTTATCACGAGTGTCATTACACAAAGTGAACATAAGCTTCCACTAATAGAAAGTAGTGTTGTAGGGCTTAAGAATAATCCACTAAAGAACCCTCCTGCTACTGTCTTGCCAATTATTACAATAAGTGCATACCGCACATTTCCGGAAACCAACAGCAAAAGTACAACGATATTTGCTAGGCCCAGTTTCATGAATGGAAAAGGCTTGGGGATGAAACTTTCTACAACATAGATCGTAATTGCAAATGCTGTAAAAAACGCAAGATGGATCAATCTTAAATTAGAAAGATCTATCGGATGTTGTTTAGGAATTATTTTATCTTTCATAAATAAATGCGGGTTTCTTTAAGATTCATTAGAAAACCCGCATAATTTAATTTATCTTGTGCTATTTATTTGCTTTCTCGAAATCGAGCATAAATTTTGCAAGAACTTTAGCTGAATCCATTGGAAGTGAATTATAAACTGAAGCTCTGCAACCGCCAACACTTCTATGTCCTTTAAGGTTAAACATCTTATTTTCAATAGCTTCTGCTACAAATTTCTTTTCCAGTTCTTCGGTTGGAAGACGGAAAGGAATATTCATGAGTGAGCGATCTTCTTTAACCACAGTTCCGGTGTAAAAGTCGGAACCATCAATAACATCATAAATATAAGCAGCTTTTTCTTCATTGATCTTCAGCATACCTTCTAGGCCGCCATTTCCCTCGATCCATTTCAGAACTTCACCAATTACATAGATTGAAAATGTTGGTGGTGTGTTGAACATGGAATCTTTGCTGACATGAGTGTTGTAGTTTATCATTGAAGGAAGATTCGGATTGATCTTTTCCAACATAGATTTTTTAAGAACCACAAATGTAGCACCAGCGGGTCCAATATTCTTCTGAGCTCCACCATAGATCATATCATATTTACTAAAATCCATTGGCTTACTAAGGAAGTTCGAAGACATATCTGCGATCAATGGAACATCAGCAGGAACATCAGGATCTATCTTCCATTCTGTTCCACGAATTGTGTTATTAGTTGTAATGTGAAGATAAGCAGCATTTTCAGATAACTTCCATTCCTTTGGAATATAAGTGAAATCTTTGTCTTCGGATGTTGCAGCAATATGTGATTTCTTACCTAATATTTTAACTTCTTTAATTGCTTTTGTGCTCCATAAACCTGTATCAATATAGTTAGCAACCTTATCATCAGCACAGAAGTTAAGCGGGATCATAAAGAATTGGGAACTTGCTCCACCCTGAAGAAATAATGCTTTGTAGTCATCTCCTAAACCCATGATCTTCAATAATCTGGCACTTGCACTTTCGATTATTTCCATGTATTGTGCAGAACGATGACTCATTTCTAAAACTGATAGACCATTACCTTGGTAATTTACTAAATTCTCCTGAATTTCTTTTAATACTTCTTCCGGTAAAACTGCCGGTCCTGCACTAAAATTGTGAACTCTCATTTCTAAGCCTCCAGTTATTTATTTTTGTGTTAACTTTAATTTAAAGAAATTATAGGCAAGTTTTTTTTAATAATGTAATTATTAAACTTATTTTTATCTTTTTTTCTTTCTATTTTTAGTTGTTGCTCTTTGTTCATTATCCAAAAAAAAATCTATCAAGTCTTTTCTGCCAGCATTCTTCAAAGCTTCAATAATCAGCTTTTTGTTTTGTGGTACAAACCATTGAACAAGCGCTTTCTGTAATCTTATCTCTCTACCTTTTGGAGTATTGATCTTTTTACCATCAAGGTCAAATCTGGTATAATACATCATTGTACTTTGCGTCATCGGGGTTGGAGTAAATTGCTGGATCTGTTTCAATTTGATCCCGTTCTTCTTGAGGTAAGTTGCCAATTGAATAGTCTCTTTTAAGCTGGAACCAGGATGACCCACAATAATATATGGAACAATAAATTGTCTTTTGCCGATCTCTTCACAATATGAGCTGTAAATATCGTGGAAACGCTCATAAAGTTTGATAGAAGGTTTATTCATATATTGCAAAACTTCGGGATTTATGTGTTCCGGTGCAAGCTTGAGGAGTCCGCTTGTATGATATTTAGCAACTATTTTTATATAGTCGATATCTTTTAATGCCAGATCAAACCTGATACCGGAAGAGATAAAGGAATGTTTAACATGCCGGAGTTTTCTAACTTCATTTAACAGTTTTTTCTGTTCAAGATGGGAAGTATCTAAATGGGAACATATCTCAGGGAATAGACAGGAAGTCATTTTACATGTTTCACTTATCCCCAGTTTGCAGCTCATTCCATACATATTAGCTGATGGTCCGCCAATATCGCTGATCGTTCCCCTGAAATTATTATCTGATGCAATAGTCTTTATTTCTTTTATTATAGATCCAATGCTGCGTGATCTGATCGTTTTACCTTGATGTTCACCAATCGCACAAAAATGACAGCCGCCAAAGCAACCTCGATGTGCAGTTACAGAATCCTTGATCTGAGTAAAAGCTGGAATCTTCTTACCTTTATAATCTGGATGAGGTTGGCGTGTGAAAACAAGATCGTAAACTTTATCAAGCTCTTTTGTAGATAACGGTTTTGCAGGCGGATTATGAATAAGGAAGCTCTTCCCAAATTTTTGAATGAGAACTTTATCCCTGAAATTATTCCAGAATATTTTATGCATTTTCAAGAAATCATCTTTAGAAAGATCAGCAGTATATTCCGGCAAAACAACTGCACCTTCTATCTCGTTTCCCATTACCACGGTTCCGGGGATATTTTTCATTTCCTTAATGTCATCACCGTTATTGATCTTTCTAGCAATCGTATTTATAGTCCTTTCACCCATTCCATAAACAAGTATATCTGCTCTGGAATCGAAGAGAATGGAATTTCGCAGCTTATCACTCCAATAATCGTAATGAGGTAACCGGCGCATACTGGCTTCTACTCCGCCTAAGATAACAGGTGTATCTTTGTATATCGATCTTACTTTCTGTGTATAGACAATTGCAGCTCTGTTCGGACGTAGCCCACTTTTTCCACCGGGTGAATATGCATCTTCCGAACGTATCTTACGAAGTGCGGTGTAGTGGTTTATCATTGAATCCATATTCCCCGAAGATACACCAAAGAATAATCTGGGACGTCCAAGTTTTTTAAAATCAACATCACTTTGCCAGTCTGGTTGAGAAATTATGCCTACCTTGTAACCATTCGCTTCCAGAGATCTGGCAATGATCACAGGACCAAAGCTGGGATGGTCAACATAGGCATCACCGGTGATGATGATGATATCGAGTTGTTTCCAGCCTCTATCTTTAAGGTCTTTTTGAGATGTAGGTAAAAAATTGTTCATAAAAAAAGCGACGCAATTGCGTCGCAGAAATTGCAATTACCAGATCACGGATTTAATCTGATAATATTAATAGCCTGAATTCCTCTATCGGTTTCAATTGTATCAAATTCTACTTCTTCATCCGGTATGAGTGTTTTTCTACCCAGTTCTGATACTGTTACTATTGATTTCCAGTGAACGAAAAATTCTTTCCCTTCAGCTGTTATAACAAAACCATAACCCTTGCCTTCATCAAACCACTTTACAGTTCCCTTCATTTTTACTTCCTTTTTTGTTTTGTTTACAATTTCTATTTACTTCCAAAATAAGCAAGTGATTTTTATTCTGTGAGTTGTGAAAATATAATAATATGATCATCACCCTTTCTTAGAATGAACATCACAACTGAATTATTGCCTTTAAGCTTGATCTTTTTTCTGAATTTTTCTACAGATTCCGGAAAGCCACGTGTTTTTATGATCAACTCACCAATTTCATTTTCACGAACATATTTGCGGACTTTCTTTAAATCGTATTTCATTATTTCTAAAACTTCATAAATTTTCCCATAATTACTCTGCACGATTTGTGAACCGGTTAGCAGTGCAAGTTTGGAATCGATAAGGTTGTAATCGATCTTATTTCCCAATTCCTGAACCAGTCCGGCTCTGATAACAGCAGGATCCGGTTCAAAAAGATATTTCTGAATATTAGTTACTTTAATTTTTATACTGGAATTTTGCAATGTAAGGTTGGAAGGGAGTAACACAGCTTTCCGCTCACAATTTTTTGTAGCAAGTTCTCCCATACAAAGCAGGATCTCTTTCAGTGTTCCATTTTCCGAAACAAATTCAAGAGTAGAATCGATAGGTAAATTTAATCTATTATAATCTAACGCAGGAGATAATTTAACCGCAATATTCGGGCAGATGTTTCTCAACTCCATAATCTTGGAAAATGGTGGAGAATATTCTTCGGGAGCTATTTTGCGTGAACTGCCGGGTCGTCTATCAGGATCAATAAATATTGCATCAACCTGTTGATCAAATTCTTGTGCTTCACCAAATTTATAATTGATATTATTCAAATTCTGATTCCTACAATTATACTCAGCAAGTTTTAGGGTATCTTCATCCAGATCAACAGCATATACTTGTTCTTTTCCTTTTGCGATACTTATTAGATCTACCCCGATACCGCAACATAGATCTGCAACTTTATCAAATGCTTTAAACTTTTTTGCATGATATTGTGCAAGCTTCCATGAACTTGCCTGCTGCACTCCCAGTTCTGTGAAAAGAAGCTCTTGAGAAATTGGGATCTTGCTTATATTTCTTTTTTGTAATTTAATCTGAGTGAGCATTTCTTTAATTGGTTTATCCAGATTACTTGATAATAATTGTTGAATATCGTTAATGGAAATATGTTTCAAATCTTGAAGTTCTTTAAAGAATCTTACATTATCTTTTTTTTGTAGAAATTCTAATAATTTATTGATATTCATAAAATTGAGATTTGGTTTCAATATTTATTTGTCAAACAAAAAACGGGTGGAAATCCACCCGTTAATTGCAAGTTAAGAATATTTATTTAAGCAGGATACATTTCTTCACATCTATAGTGGAATTATCAACTTCCAATTTATAGAAATAAATTCCTGAGCCAACTTTTTTCCCATTATTATCATTACCGTTCCATTGTATGTTTTGCAAACCCTGTGTTCTAAACTCATTATTGGCAAGCTCACGAACTTTCTGCCCGCGTATATTATAAACATTCAGGTCTACTTTACTGTCCTGCGGAAGACTGAATGAGATATTTGTAACCGGATTGAACGGATTTGGATAATTCTGATTAAGTATTGGATTAGCTGGTGTAACAGTAATATCTTCAACATCAGTAACTAACTTATTATCACCATAATAACCGGTTCTTCTGTAATTTCCACGATATGTAGACCATGGTATTTTTGAACCTTTAGTTAGTTTACAGTCGATTATAAGAGCACCTGCAATAGTACCAGATATAAAATCGAAATCACCATCACCATCGATGTCTTCAACACTTGAAGGACCATAAGCTCCAATATCTACAGTAACAGGAGCGAATTCTACTTCAGTTCCATCATTATGGAAAGCGTAAAAATCGTTAGCTACGGTGAAACAGACTAATTCAAGATTATCGTCATTATCAAGATCAACAGCCATAGGTGGATTTAAGATCGACCTTGAAATATCAACCGGCCAACCTGGTAAAATATCCCCATTTTGATGTATAATATAAAATTCTCCATCATCTGTTGTAAAAGCAATATCTAATTGATCATCGTTATCAAAATCTGCTGCAATAGCAGATCCTGCAACTTTTGAATTCAGGGATAGTGTAATAAGAAATTCACCTGTTGGACTGATGATATGCAGTTTATCGTCAACCGTACCGATCACGATCTTTTTATTATCTAGAACAATTGGAGCTGTAGCTGAGATAGCAGAAAGCTCTACAGGAAATCCGTTTATATTTTCACCATCAAATCCAAATGCATATAAATTCGAATCTAATGTTGATATCAAGATCTCACTTTTCCCATCATTATTTAGATCAGCAGAAGCCATATCACAGAAAAGCGTCATAGGAAGCTCTACAGGGAAATTGGGAAGCATCACACCATTATTGTCAAATACGGATAATTTATTATCAAGATCAAATGTAACGATATCCATCTGATTATCTCCATCCACATCTGTGATCATGGGAGTAAGCAGATTCTGAAATTCAATAGAACTGCTAAAAATTTGTGAACCGGAATTATCTAATGCATAGATGTTCCCACCTCTATCTGCTATTACTATCTCATTTATATCGTCATTATTAATATCTCCATAAGCTGTGCTTCTTAAAATATTTGCTTCTCCAATCCATGGGAACCCACTAACCATCTGCGCATCAGAATGAAGCATATTTATATTTGATTCTACATCAATGATTAGGATATCTTTCTCATTATCACCATCAAAATCGCAAATTATTGGATTTGCTAAAACCTGATTGTTAGCTGACCAAGGCCAGTTCTGTTGGAAGAGCGAAACTTCAAATTCCATTGTATAATCTTTTTCAAATAATCCACCGCCACTTACAGGAGCAGAAATATGCAATGTATAAATGTATATATCATAATTACAATCCTGTGGGGCTTGAATAACAAACGAAGAACCTGTAACTGAAGTTCCAACCGGAATATCCCCAAAGTCTACAGTTCCGGTGATAACTTCAATTGTGTTATCTTCAAACTCGATTGTAGCTGTAACATTTTCTGCATCAGCCCATCCCTCAATGTTTTCTAATTCTATGAATACTTCAATTTGCTCTCCCGGATTAGGAGTATTATCATTATCACCATATAAAGAGTCGTCATAGAAAACTCCTACCGGCTGGATATATGGGAATGTACCGTTCGCATATTTTACTTCAACCGAAGGATCTCCAAAGATCACAAGTTCATAATGCACCCATCGCATTACACCATTACTCAAAGCCATATTAACAAGTTCTGCTCGTGATTGGGAAAGTGATTTTCCCAATTGACGCTGATCGTCATTGAACATAGCTTCAAAAAAAGCAATATCATAATATTGTGAAGCACCATTTGTATTTCCCGGACTGTACCATCCGTATCTTGTATTCCCAATAAAGGCATATAAACCATGCTCAGAGATTACCAGGTTCTCACCTATACTCTCATTAGCAAAACTTGTCGCTTCATCAAAAGCAGCAGGATAACATCCTTGTGTGTATGCAAAACCATAATTTATATTTGTATAAGTATTTACATAACTTGAGGTCTGACCGAACACAATATTTTCATTTGAGTGTCCCATATGATTGATCACGGAAAGACCATTATTAATTGCTTCACGAACAGTTTCGGGGTTATATGTTCCCTCACGCTGATAAAGTCTGTCTACATGATATTCTGCATCTAAACTTGGAGCCAGATCAGCAACTTCATCCTTATAATCTCCACCCCAGGTTAAGGGATTATTATTTAAGTTTTCTCCGATCAAGCAAACAATATCATCACTAACTGTCTGGTTATCTACATAGAATGATGTTTTATAAAAAACATTCTCGAACTCTTCTTGAGTTTCAGCCGAGAATCTTCCAACAGAAACTTCGGGGATCAAGTCAACATTATCTGCAACTTCGCCATATACTCCGTTCCCATTTCCATCCCAGTTATTATCTAAACATCCATAATAAAGATCACAAGGCATATTATAGTCATAAGTTCCCCATCCTGTATCTATAAAAACTGTACGGATTGGGATAATTTCATCATCACCACCCAGAAGGATGTATTCCAAAGGAGTTGACGTTCCGGAGTAAGTTACATAAGCATCAATAATAAAATTCTTGATCTTCTCCTGGTCATTCACACCGGTATATTCGGCATAGATATCGGAAGTAAGAAATGTGGCAGTAGTTACATCATGATCGTTCTTCCAATCCACAAAATCCTGTAGATATACTTCCCTCTCAGCATCAGTAATAACTATCATTGTGTAAGGATCAGACGGATCTACGAGCGTTCTGCTTGAGTTGGAATATGTTTTATCATAATCATGAAGAGCTCTAGGATTGATGATCATTTTTTCCAGATCAGATTTATAAGCTTCGATCAGCATTTGATTCTGTACATCATATACATCAGTATCATATGTAGAATTAACTGTGATCTCAGCTTCCTGGAACCATTCAACAATTCTTGTAACCGGATTGTATTTGTATGGATAAACATTGATAATTACCAGATCATATCCCTTAATTCTCTGAGTTCCCAATAATTCATAATTCATTTCGGGAAAGTTGGCATCTGTTGAATAGATCGTTTGATCTATTGGTGTATTATCCGGTGTTGGTTGTGATATCGGCTGCATCTGTCTGGCATGGTCAATATATTTATTACCTCTCATTTCTGTGAGACCAGTAAGTTCTACGTTTACAGAAGTAAGCTTCTGCCCCATTGGTAATAGAACTTTAAGAGGAATATAAGGCATTGCCGGTTGACCTGGAGTAATAATTTGTGGAAGCTTATTCTGAAATGAATTCCCCACTATTACCGGTTCTTCAATATTCAGATCTATCGCCGAAATCAACACAGGTAATATCAAAATTGCTAGTAGTATATTTGCTATTTTTATTTTTCTCATTCTATTCTCCTATTTACATTATATTTAATTCGTAAGATGCAATTTTTGAGCCATAATTACGTCAAGTAAATAGTTGCTAGTATGTAATTAATTTGAATTTCTTTGGAATTGTTGACAACAATTATCAAATAAAAAGAATGTTCACGTCGGGATGTAGCGCAGTTCGGTCAGCGCGTTCGGTTCGGGACCGAAAGGTCGGAAGTTCAAATCTTCTCATCCCGACCATTAATTTACCTTGCGAAGGTTATGTAACAATCAATACTTCTTTACCTTCGAGAGGTTAGACAATAATTTAACTTCAATATATCTTAGAACCGAAAGGTCGTCCTGATGAATCGTTCCGAGGATCGGAATCATCCCGACAATTTTTTAAGCATCTTTAATATTGACAAATAGTTACGTACTTTCAATCTCGAAAAAATAATTAGTTCAATAAGATAAATAGCGAGCTATTGGAGGTAGAGATGAAGAAACAGTTATTTATTTTTATTTTAATTCTATGCTATTCAGCATTAATTTATGCAGAGTGGAGCAGTGATCCAGGCGTGAACAATGCAATCTGTGATTTGAATGGAGAGCAAGCAATTCCGAAAGTTGTCACAAGTTCAGTTGGTGATACTTATATCGGCTGGTTCTCCAATGACTCAGGCAATTATGATGTAAGATTGCAAAGGTTAGATCAATTAGGAAACGAGTTGTGGGAACAGGATGGGATCATCGTAAGTGACAATCCTGCAATGAGCTGGCTAACGGATTGGGACATGACCGTCGATGACAATAATCATGCAATTCTCACCTTCCAGGATATCAGAAATGCCGGGAACAATAATATTTACGCATACCGTGTTTCACCAGATGGAACTAGTGTGTGGGGTGAAGATGGGCTGGAACTTTCTAATTCCGGAGCCTTTGATGTTTCACCAAAAGTTTGCGTGACTTCAACTGGGAACATTGTTGTAACATGGCAGGCAGATTATGTTATCATTATGCAGAAAATTGCTCCTGATGGAACCCTGCTTTGGGGAGATAATGGTATTACAATGAGTTGTGCTGATACTTACTCATGGCCACAACCAATTGCTGTGGAAGATGACAATATCCTATTAAAATTTTTCCACGATACAGGACCATCTTACGCACCAACTCGTCACTGTTACATGCAGAAATACGATTCAGACGGAATAGCAGTATGGGACGAAGATATTGTAGTGTCTAATGCAGGAGGAATATCTGCCTGGACGCAGGTTTTTAATATAATTTCTGATGAAGATAACGGTTGTTTTATTACCTGGCATGACAGCCGTGGTGGAGGTACAATCTCTTATCCATTTGTGCAACATGTGAATTCAGATGGTTCTGTTGTTTTCACAGCAAACGGCATACAACTATCTGCCGAGGCAGACCGTCAGAATTTTTATCCGGAATCTGTATATAATGCAGTAAATGAGGAACTGATAACTTACTGGTTCCAAACTAATGGAAACCAGAATAATTATGGCATCACGGGACAAAAGCTCGATGCAAATGGAGATCTTCAATGGGGAGCGAATGGAAATAATCTCATCAATATCTCTCCTCTTTATGTTCAACTCATAGCTGTTCGGGCAGCTAGTGATGACCTTATAATTTTTTATGAAGAATATACTGATGCTACAAACGCTTATGTAAAAGCTATAAAGCTAGATACTGATGGGAATTATTCATGGCCGGATGAACAGATCACAATGTGTTCTGTAGCATCAAGTAAAGTTCACAGCGTAGCTAGTCAATTTTCAAATAACCAGATAATTGCATCGTGGGAAGATGACCGAAATGGGCCAAAGGATATCTATGCTCAAAACATTAATTTTGATGGAACACTTGGCGTAATAGAATATGGCTTCATCGAGGGAAATGTTATATTAAACGGTGGAATAGGTGTTGTCACAGATGTTGAAGTAGAAGCAGGTGGAGTGATTGTGAATCCCGATACAAATGGAAATTTCTCCATTTCCATTCCTGCTGGAACTTACGATTTAGAAGTAAGTTTGGAATACTATACTACTGTGAATCTCGATAATATTGTCGTTACATCCGGCAGTGTAATCACAGTAACTGATATTACATTGAATTGGATTCTTGTTTTTAATCTTCCCCAGAATGTTGTTGTCGATCCATATACCGGAGCAGTCTCCTGGGATCCCCCTGAACCATATCCGGGTACGGAGCTGCAAGGGTACAATATTTACTTAGACAGTGTTTTTTTAGCATTTCTCATTCAACCTAATTATTTGCTGACTGGATTGATAAATGGAATCATTTATACCGTCGGTATCTCTGCTGTTTATGACCTGGGAGAATCTGAAATTGGAGAAGCTCAGTTCATATATATCGGAACTGGTGCTGGAAATGATATTATCACGAATACCGTGCTCATTAGCAACTATCCCAACCCATTCAATCCAATTACAAACATTGCTTACTCAATTACAGAAATTGGAAAAGTAACAATTGAAGTTTACAACTTAAAAGGACAACTGGTTAAAACGCTTGTAAATGAAGTTAAAGAGACAGGTGAATATAGTATTAATTGGAATGGTACAGATAAAACCAACAAACCAGTTTCCAGTGGAGTTTATCTCTACAAAATGAAATCTGGTAATTATACTTCTAGTAAAAAAATGATCCTTATGAAATAAGGGAATTTAGTCCCGACAGTGTTAACTGGAGGGACGACTTTTCTTTTTGGATGACTTAGTAAAAAACCCTCCGGCAATGCGGAGGGCTTTTTACATCAAGCAATATCAACTAGTTATATTTATTTTTTTCTTCGCTCACCATCTTTTCGACGCTCTGTATTATTCACCTTCCAAAGTGTAGAATCTAAAATACCCTTTTTGCGTCTATCTTTTAACCGGAAAGTGTGCCCTTTATAATCGAACATATTCTTTTTTTCTTGAACCTTAGCAATAATTTTCATTTCAATATTAACCGGTGTTCCAACCTCAACAGAATTAAAGAGTGAAATAATATCATCGTTCTTCATTCTTATGCACCCATTAGATGCAGGAGTGCCGATCTTACTTTCGGATGACGTTCCATGGATCCATATCTCTCTTTCATATGAATCTATTCCACCACCTCTGTTGATACCGTTTTCCATTCCTTCCAATTTCATTATACGAGTCGTAATAAGATCTTCATCAAAAGCTATCTTATTATTTATTGTAGTAATTTCTTTAGTAAATTTTCCAGCTTTATAAACTGTATTTTTATGAATATGCTCTCCAATTTTTTCTTTGATCAAATGATACCCTAAAGGTGTCATATTACTTCCGGATTTATTCCCAATACCAAATTTAGAAGTTGATATTGGGTATTCTGCAATTTTATAATTATCCTGAATTAACAATAATTTTTGTTCTGTAATACTTATTAAGATCATTTTCTCATATTTTATCATATTCACAACTCCCCTCCATCACTATATTAATTCAAATATTTTTTTATATTTCTTTTTGTATCTTCTACATTTGTAAACAAAACTCCGGTAATTCCATTTACTGCAGCACCATGAATATTTTCCAGTTTATCATCGATGAACAAACAATCTTCCGGATTTAGACCAAACATTTTTAAAGCACGTTCATAAATTTCTTTTTGAGGTTTAACCGAATCCAATTCATACGATAACATCAAGTTATCTTCAAAGAAATGGAGTTCAGGATAATCCTGCCAGACAATGTTAAAATGTATCTCATCTGTATTGGAAAGAATATAAACATTATAATTTTCTTTTAATTCCCTGGCATAATCCACTAAATCAGTAAGCCCTGTAAAAACACTGCACCATACTTTTTCAAAATCAGCAAGGGAATGTTCAAATTTATAGATTTTCTTCAATTTCCTATAAAATTCCTGCCTTGTAATTCTACCTGCTTCAAATTCCAGAACAGGAATTGTAGATTCCATAAGTGTTTCCATTTTAGGTTTATAATCCAATTCTCTGTAAAACACATCAAAATTATATTCAACTAATACTTTGCCCAGATCAAAAATGATATTCTTCATCATCTCTCCAAGATCATAGTAACAGGACCATCATTTAACAAAGTAATATCCATGTGTTCACCAAATTTTCCAAGTTTTGGAATAATGCCGTTCTGCTTTAAAGCTTCCGCAAACCTGAGATACATTTCTTCAGCCTTTTCCGGTTGAGCAGCATTTAAGAAATCTGGCCTACGACCCTTTTTACAGTTTCCATAAAGTGTAAATTGCGAAACAAGTAATATCTCACCATTTACATCTTTTACAGACAGATTCATCTTATCCTGCTCATCTTCAAATATTCTTAATTCAACAGTCTTTTTTGCCAGCCATTCAATTTGAGATCCATCATCATCTTTAGAAATACCAATAAGAATAAGTAATCCCTTCCCAATTTTGGATACTTCTTTTCCATTAACTTCAACACTGGCATGCTTTACACGCTGAATTACTAATTTCATTTATTAGTCCGTATAATTATCCGGAAATAAGATTCTCTCAATTGTCTCAATTATTATGTGAAGAACAGCAATATGTATTTCTTGAATTCTATCGGTTGTCTTACCGGGAGCGATAAGCTGAAGATCACACTTATCATTCAGTTTTCCACCATCTTTCCCCAATAATCCAAAAGTTATCATTTTCTTATTCGATGCTCTTATTGCAGCATTAATAATATTTTGCGAATTTCCACTAGTTGAAATTGCAATTAGTACATCACCTTCTTTTCCAAAAGCATCTACCGCTCTTGCAAATATCTCTTCATAGCCATAATCATTTGCAACACAGGTAATATGCGATGGATCGGTTAATGCTATTGCAGGAAGAGCACGACGTTCTTTACGGAATTTCCCGGTTAATTCTTCGGCAAAATGCATCGCATCTGTAGAACTGCCGCCGTTACCACAAATGAGAACTTTATTCTCATTCTCAAATGCACTTGCAATAACTTTGGAAACTTGTTCTATAATGTCAATATTGCTTTTGTCTAAGGTAAATTTCGCAAAGTTATCAGCAGATTCTTTTAATGATATTTCAATATTATTTTTCATTTTTCGTCCTTTCTGATCTTCTGTAGAAAAAATTATTAATCTACTAATTCAACGTCAACATGATTTTTCATTTCTTCAAAGAAAATAATCAAATTGTTAGAATTCTGCTTTCACTTCCATGCTCAATTTATGGATTTGTTTTTCCTCCGGATAGCTATTTCCGGAATACTGCAAATTTAGCGAAGTGTAGTTGCTCATACGGTAATCCATATTGATGTCCCACTTGAAAATATTTCCTTCTTTTTTATCGGCAAGGAAGCTGAGGAATCCGGAACCTTCACGCTCATTTCTTCTATAGCTAACCTTAGCAAAAAACCTGTATTTTCTTTTATAGAAGTAAGATGCCGATTCTTCCAGCTCAAATGCACTGATCGAATATTGATTATTATTGGCATCATCATTTCCTTTTTCAAATGAGTAAGAAACTGATGACTTCAGTGTTATATCGGAAGAGAGTCTATTTTGAATATCCATTTCAATTTGATCTAGTTCCATTTGCGAGTTATAATGTGAATCGTCTTCTAATATGTGATCGTAATGCAGTTCCAAATTTGTGTTTTTAAATACAAAAATACGTAATTCGGCATCCCATGTTTCTTGATCTTTTATTGCAGTCTCCTCATTGTAACGGCTATCTAAGGTTTCCTCTAATTTATAACCCAGCTTGGATGTCAGTTTTCTCTCTAAGATATCAAGCGATAATGTTTGATGCAAAATTCTGCGACCGAAGATCGTTGTTTCAGGATGCATCAATACATCAGGATTTAAGAAATAAACCGATCTCTTATTTTCTTCTCTGGAATTTTCTGTTATCATAATATATGTTTCTGTTTGGATTTTTTTTAGGAAAGAGTTCGTTATCATTTTTGGTGTGAGGTGCATTGAAAGACTGGTATTGACCTCTACCGACATCTCGGGATTTTCATAATCTATAGCAATAACTTCCCAATCATAATTACCCTGGAACTCGCCTACATAAAGGGTATCAACATCAAATGAACCCATATCTTCACCTACATATTGGAACTCTTTTATCTTGGGATAAAATTCTATGTTCCTTAGTGAGTAATTGGAATTGATATTCACCAAATCTTTTAAGAAAACATTTCGAGCTGAAATATCTGCTATATCAAAATCATTTGTTATATTTCGTTTTTTATCTTTCACCTGTCTATGTGTAAGTGCAATATTTACTCTGTGTTTAGCTATATTCAAAAAAGTTTCAACTCCATATGTGTATGATGTTTCATCATGTTGGGTTATATATTCCAGATCATTGTCTAATCTTATACGATCATTTTTCATTTGTCCGAATATCCGCGATGTTACCCATTTCAAATTTATTGTTTCCAATTGAGTTTTCCAATTTCTATTTCTCTCGAATAAATTACTCTCATCTGTAATTTCATATTCGTAATTGCGGTTAAAGAAATCTAAACCAAGTGCAAATTTCCCAAAATTGTATTTACTTCTTAGATCGTGTTGTTCAATTTTAGAATCATTAACCTGCTGATCTTCTGCATTTTGTTTCACCGATAAGTATCGGTGGTAAAGTTGTGGAATAGCCTTTATTTGTTTAATATTAGAAGTAACCGAAATATACTGCTGATTCGCAAAGTCAGGTATCTGCTTCTGCTTATAGATTATAAAGGGAGAATAGATATCCATAATATTCATACTTAATTCCGCCGAATATTCTTCACTATTCAAGCTATCCGGCAACTGGGTGAATTCGTGAGCATCTGCTGCACTTTGCAGTTGAGCAAAAGTGGAAAGATCTCCACCCAATCTTTCATACATCAATTTCAAATCCGGATCGATCTTATCATAATCTGGGAATAGCCGAACGCTTAACCGTGATGCAAAATCATTGTTATCGTCATCATCGATATCGGAAAATGTATTATTGTCATTGGAAGTGAACAACCCTTCCGCTGCTAAACTATAACTCTCACCTAAATACATAACGCTAAGATCACTATTTAATTTGCTTTGTGGCAGAGGAAGTTTTTTTAGGGGAAGATAGCTTCCATTTCCAGCACCAACATATTCGTAAAAAGCTCCTTCGGAATTGTAATTGTAATCTCCTAACCCAACTCCCATGTATTCAAAATGAATATTGTAATGTCCCACAATTAAGCTGTCATTGCCTACATAATAGTAATACAATTCATCTTCAGAGATCTCATATTCACCATTTTCAGCTTCCGCTATTCCACTCACCCACGCCGTTTCATCGCCGGCAGCTTCCAATGCATCAATTTCCTCATCAGAATATGAGTCCTGTAGCGGTGTATTTCTATCATCGTTTTGGATAATCAGATTACTGCTGATCTTAAATTTTTCTGTAATATTCACTTTTGAAGAAGCAAGATACATATTTTGATTATAGTTTTCATCTGAATATTGGAACGTTACACGGATGTGACTGGTTGAAGAAATAAAATGCCGACTGGAAAAGGTTATCCCGCCTTCCGAATAATCAATCGAATAATCTGTTCCACGCTGCATCTGCCGACCATTTAAGAATACTTCTTCCGATCCCGGAACTACCTGAACACCCGATGTTCCTTCAACCGATAAATAATATGGACCTTGTTTGGCTTCCAAACCATCAAATGAATCTGTGATCTTCTTACCTTTGGAAGCGGCTAACGCTCCGGTTACTTTATTCTTCCCACTCCAACCTGCCTTTAATCCTTCAAATTTCGTTGAATAT
>JAGLPW010000043.1 GCA_023137125.1 Candidatus Cloacimonadota bacterium
CATTTCCAGATCACCAAAAGCAAGTTCGTATTTTTCTCCATACAGCCGAATAAATATTTTATCCAGACTGCTTAGTTCGCGGGAATCCCCTTCCGGAGTTATGGGGGTTTGGCTGTCAGAAAGTTGTGCCTCAATGCTCATCTCATCACTTAATTTTCCGTTGATCTTTAAGAAAAGTGATTGATCCAGATCGAAGTCTTCATTATTGGCAACCGATATCGAAATGGTTTTACTTCCTGTAATATCAAGATCAGAGTTGTTGTAAAATTGTTGTGTGTTTACTTTAGTTATTTTTACGTCAGTTGTATCAGAATATTCCTGCGTTTGAAACAGATAGAATCTACTAGTAAGATGTTTAGGATAGATATAGTATTCAATTATACAATTACCTAAAGCTTTGTTAAAAGTTATTATTCCTTTTTTGTAGTCGATCTGGTATTCATCACTTCCAAAATTTATAGAATCTTTATAAACTTTTTCCGAATTTATAATAATGTTTGTAGAAGATAGTTCTATTGGTGCTCCGGGATCAGTCACGTTCAACCTTTCCCATTTTATCATTGGAGAGAAGAAGTTGTAGGCAGACAAGGCAACCTGCAGAAAGATAATACCAATAACTAATTTTATTTTCATTCTTTCTATCTATCCAAAATATTTTTTATTATGAAAACAATAATGACTCTCTGAAAGTCAAGTGAATGTTGTTATTTTGGGAAATAAAAAAGATTTCTACTAGCGTTGGAATAGTAGCAATTTAATTCGACTCGAGTTTACAAAATCCGAGTCGGATTAGTATATTACTTCAATAACAATCCTTTTTTTGTTTTTTGTACTTTCCCATCTGATTTCAACTCGAAAAGATAAATTCCGCTGGCAACACTTTTGCCATTTATATCCTTTCCGTTCCAGGTTATTGAGTATGTTCCATTTTCCGTCCTTCGACTCCGCTCAGGATGACACGGAGCGGAAATTGATTTCACTTTCTGTCCTCTTACATTATAAATATTAATTTCTGTGTTCTCCGTGCTTTCTGTGGTTAGAGAAAAAGAAATAGTTGTTTCAGGGTTGAATGGATTGGGATAAATTTGCATACTAATTTTGGGTGGAATTATTTCATTTTCATCAATTTTTACAATACCTTCCAGTTCACCGGAGATAAGGTATAATTGTCTGGAATATTGCATGTTATTAATGTCAATGGTATGTACTAGAATCGTTGAATAGGCTGTATTATTTTCATCAAGCTGAATGCTGATTTCTGAACCATAATAGAATATATCTTCAAAGGGATAAGTCCAGTTTACAATGCCTGCCATTGTTCCACTTTCATTATTATAACGAAAATCAAGATGTAAGTCATCCGGTGAAAAGTATGTTACATGAACATAAGCAAGAGCACCAGATTCACCAACCGAAAAATCACTTAAATGAAATCCAGGATCGAAACTCTGGATCAATTCCGGTATAGGATTCCCGATCTGATAACAGTAAATTTGATCGTAAAAATCTAATTCACTTAAAACATAAATTTCATCTCCAAGTATGTGTGCATTTTTTAGTTTGCTTCCTTCACTATTCACTACATAATATTCATAATCCTGCGGATCATCATCCGAAATAAGAAAGTGAAACTGGGAAAGATCGTTAGCAGTTTGATAGGCAATTAATACACTTTCTCCATCTGAATCCATCCAAAGTGCCTGTAACATCTCACCCACGTCCTCAACATAAGATTCAGAAAAGTTTTGCCCATTGTTGGAAGAATGAAGCACGTTAATATTTCTGGAAACATCCGGTGCTTGAATTACTCTCGGGAAATTGGGAGGTTGAACCGAGTTTAAACGAAAATCATAATGATAATCTTTGTCATATCCTGTTGAACCATGAAATCCATCATAATGATATTCATCCATGTCCCATTCATTATCACCTGGATGATTATAGGGATCACCTCCGGAGCGGTGAATATAACCACGACGAGTTTGTGCTATGGAACCGAAAATAGTAATATTTCCTCTTTCAAAAACTATATCTTCCGAGCTTTCCGGCCATACAGGATTATACCAAGGGTAGTCAGTTCCATAAGGATAAACATAATTTCCAGGATCATTATTTGGATATGAATTTATATAAGCAGGGCTTTCATAGGGAAATCCGCAAGTTTGATTAACTACTGGTTGACCACCATGAAGATTAAAACCTTCTAATTCCGGTGGTAACATATTAGATTGGGGAAAAACGTATTTATGCAGATCTACATAAGTATAAAGAGTTTCTTGTAATGTGTATGGACTCAGTGCTGTAAAATCCGGGATTGAACCGTGTGGATGCTGATATTGAGGAGTAAAGATCCCATCATAATGACATGCCATTTCTCCATAAATAAGGGTATCTCCAACTCCTAAAGCAGCATAAGCTCCGTAAAGCAAAATATTAGCACAATTATCGTCACGTATTGCCATTTCCTCAAAAGGATCTTTGTGTTTATACCTGATGAATATCCTTTCTGCTGAAACAAGACCAAAATAGTCTGTAAGATTTAAATTACCTACTTCATCAGGTGGAGTTCCGGGACTTGTATTAGCATAAGTAATATCACCAACAATATATATAGTATCTGAGCTTGCCCAGGTTTGAGTTCCCAAAACTTCACCTTCTATCCAGAGTTCACAATCTACCCATACAGATTGATCAATAACTGGGAAATTTGGTCCAACCGTCCAGACAGTATCATAGAGAGTTACTTCATTCGTCCAGACATGATCTGAATCATCATACCAGTTACCACCATTATTTACCACAGTATTTGCTTCTTCTGCTGTTTGTGGAAACCAGCTGTAAACCTCAAATTGTTGAGTACCAGTTTCTTCGATCTGTCCAAACATACTCACAAAACTGCTATTACAAAGCTTCACATAAACAATATCAGTATCAGGATCACCTAATAGAATCGAATTTGCCTGAAGTTCTTCCAGTCCAATTTGTTCATAGGATTCTATCTCTTCTTCCCACCCACTCAAGAATATTTGCGCCATAGGTGCCGTATAGATTGCAGGTTGATGGGTATCAAAATCCATAATCCTTCCTGCTGTTGTAACCAGACCGTGGAATATTGGCCATCCACCTGAATTCTGGATCCAGATATCATCATTGGAATGAACATGTCCAAAATATTCGTCCATACCAAAGAATTTTACCTGGGCAGCGGCTAGTCCACCATCTTCATTTTCAGATTTTTCATACTCAGTAAAATGCTGGAACTCAGCTAAACTTTTTTCCTGCAGGTTATTTGAAAAACAAATATCTAAACCATCGTCACTTTGAACTATATGTGGATTTCCAAAATCAGTGATCTCAAAAGCTTCGACACTAAAAGATTCACCATCGTCAGTAGATGTAGCAATTTTTAAATATCCGGAATCGTAATCTTCTTTTTCCAGATAAACAATAATGATATCACCATTTTCCAGAACTTGAATTACAGGTTCAATAAAACTATTATAATTATTAGACATAGTATCAATAATTGTATGAGTTTGCGTATTACTGTCGATAACTTTTGAGAAAAATATAAAATGTTGTTGATAGGTCATATATACAACTCCATTAACAATTTGATACGCACGCTGTCCACCGCTCTTTTTATGATGATAATTTTCATTTATCTCAATCGGATCAGAGATCTGTGCTGAAAGTGAGACGATAATTACTATTAAAAATACTATTAATTTTATTTTCATTTTTTTTCTCCGTGAAATATTTTACTTCAATAACAATCCTTTTTTTGTTTTTTGTACTTTCCCATCTGATTTTAATTCAAATAGATAAATTCCGCTGGCAACACTTTTACCATTTAAATCCTTTCCGTTCCAGATAACAGAATTCGATCCTCCTTTCCCGCGCGAAGACTCGGGACTCAGGATAACATCGATTTTTTTTACTTTCTGCCCTCTTACATTATATATATTTATCTCCGTATTCTCCGTGCTCACTGTGGTTAGAGAGAAAGAAATAGTTGTTTCAGGATTGAACGGATTAGGATATATTTGCATACTAACTTTCGGTGGAATTATTTCATTTTCTTGTATTTCAACCAGATTTTCTAAGCTTCCTGAATAAAAATATAATTCTCCTTCAGTGTTATTATAATTATTACCTGTATTAACAATATTTATAAAAACCGAGTCTTGATCGTTATAATTGATAGAAATATTAGATAGATATGGTGATAATATTGATATTGGTGGTTGCCAAGTGATATTTTCTGATAGAATATTAATATCATCTCCAGTATAGTTAAAATCTAAATTACCAAGTAAATTGTAAGATACATAAATTTTACAACCGGAATTTCCAACAGCAAAATCAGACAGATAACCGTTATCATTATCCTCCAAAAAAGTGCTGATCTCTTGTGTGACCGGATCAAATTCAAATACCATTTCTTCATTATATAATTTTGTATTAAAATACCCTTTCCCTGAAGAAACTTTAATACTTTCAACAAATTGTTTCTGAGTTGGAATATCGATAATTTCAAAGTTATCAAAATTTGCTCCGCTATCTAAAGAGTAGAAAATATTGTAGCCATCCCTAGCTTGAGATATCAACATTATCAAGTTTTCTTCAAAATTTAGATCGTGAGACTGAACAATGTAATCTTCAGTTGAATAATCGAAAATAGTGTTGAATGAATTCCCAGCATCTTCCGATCTTTGAATCACAAGATGAGGAGACATTCCATTTGGGTTAGTTTTGGGAAAATATGGAAGTGTGACATCCATGAAACGGGAATCGAAATTGTAATCTTTGTCGTATCCTGTTGAACCATGATCACCATCATAATGAAATTCATCCATGCCCCATTCATTATCTCCGGGATGGTTATAAGGATCACTCCCAGAACGGTGGATAAAGCCACGACGGGTTTGTGCTATAGAACCAAAAAGGGTAATAATTCCTCTTTCAAAAACTATATCTTCCGAGCTTTCCGGCCATACAGGATTATACCAAGGGTAATCTGTTCCATAAGGATAAACGTAATCACTTGGATTGTTATTGGGATATGAATTTGTATAATCAGGGCTTTCATAGGGAAATCCGCAAGTTTGATTAACTACTGGTTGACCACCATGAAGATTAAAACCATCTAATTCCGGTGGTAATTCAGATTGTGGAAAAACGTATTTATGTAGATCCACATAAGTGTATAGAGTTTCTTGTAAGGTGTAAGGACTAAGCGCAATAAAATCTGGAGTTGAACCATGCGGATGTTGGTATTCAGGAGTAAACAAACCATCATAATGACATGCAAGATTTCCGTAAATCAATGTATCTGCGACTCCTATCGCTGCAAAAGCACCATAAAGCATCACATTATCACAATTATCATCGCGTATTTCCATATTGTTAAAAGGATCCTTATGTTTGTATTTAATTATAATCCTTTTCTCTGAGGCTAAACCAAAGTAGTCGCTTATATTCAGGTTGGAAGGATCATCGGGAGCTTCCCCTGGTATCGTATTTGTGTAAGTAATATCTCCTACAATAGAAACATTCTCTGCGCAACCGATAGTAAGCATGCCATTCACTTCACCTTCTATCCAAAGTTCAGCATTAGGAATCCAATAGGTTTGATCGGCAACCGGTAGAGACTGACCTACCGTCCAAATAGTGTCATAGATCGTTATTTCATTCGTCCATATATGAACTGCATCTTCATACCAGTTGCCACCATTATTTACAACAGCATTTGCTTGTGCAGCATTATGCGGGAACCAGCTATAAACCGGGAATTCCTCCGTTCCAATTTCTACTATATCACCATACATACAATCAATATTTGAACCATTAATTTTCATATATACAATCTCTGCATCTACACCGATTTGAGTGCCATTTGTTGCGATTTCATCGGCAGAAGGGTGATAAATAATTTTCTGAATATTTTCGAGATAACCGTTGGGAAACACATTTTCTGGAAAAGGAGGGTATGGTGTTGAGGAGTTAATTATTCTCTTAGAAGTTGTTACGATACCATTAAATGTTGGCCATCCATTATTCGAGCCACCACCTGCTTGCTGAATCCAGATATCGTCATTCGAATGTGAAGACCCTTCAAAAAAATCTGGACCCCAGAATTTTAACAATCCATATCCCGTTCCATCATCGTTTTCTGATTTTTCGAAATTAGTAAAATATTGATATCCAGTGAATGGAACTAAAGTACCTTGATGATAGCTTAAAAGTATCTCGTTATCCTCACTGCAAGTTGAAAAGCTTGATACTTCTTCAGCAATTTGTTCAATTGAAAATGTTTGTCCGTTATCAATTGAAAAAGCTCTGTATAAAATAGTTGAGTAATCTACTTCCCGAATATAGAAAATGCTGATCTCTCCACCCACAGAAACCTCAATGGTTGGTTGCAGCATTTTTCTGAGTTTGGTATATTTATCCAGTGTTCCAGAATATACTACTGTATTTAAAAAGACTTCTCCATTTGGTGAATATACTAAATAAACATTACCGGTTTCCGCTTCCACGAAAGTAAGATAAACTGTATTATTAATTACTTTGCAAGCATCGTTACCTCTAAAAAATACTTCACCCAATTCCTCGTTTATGTGAATTGGATCGTTGAATTGTGCAGAGAGTGAGACAATGATTATCATTAAGAACACTATAAAACATAATTTCATTTTGATTCTCCATTTTAAATATATTTTTTAGTTTTATGAAAATATTAAGAGACTGTCTCTCCATCAAAAACCGGACATGGTCTGAGGAAAACTTCGAAGAATTCTCTTTTGAAAAATCTGTAATCTGTATTAGCCTAAACTCTTCCCACCTACACCAAAATTCTCTCTGGGAACTTCATCGAGTCGCACATAAACTGCTGTTGCTGGTTTATTGGTAACTTCTACTACTACATCAGTAAGCTTTTTAATAAGTAATACTTTTTGCTCGTTTGTTAATATACCGGCATTTTCTAATGTTACAATTGGCATAACTCCCCCAAAATATATTTATATAATATTAATCTTCGTTTGGAAAAATAAACCAGAAAAAGAGATACAACAATGCTCCAATTCCACCGGCAAAGGTCATTGCTACAAATGCAATACGGATCAAACTTACATCCCAACCGAAATAGTTAGCAAATCCACCACAGACCCCAGCCAACATTCTCTTATCCCAGCTTCTGCAGATCTTAGTTTTCTCCTCTTCATCTTCAACATCAATTACTTCCGGTTTTTCTTCACCTTTGGGCAGGATAACTGCCAGAATCAGGTAGATAAAAAATCCCGAAAAGCCAAAAGGTAATGAAATAAGAAAAGCTCCTCTCACGAAGTTAGCATTAATTCCAAATGATTCTCCAATTCCGGCACAAACACCGGTTAGTATTTTTTCTTTATCTGAGATATGCAGATTTTTCATTACACCTCCAGTTTAGATTGCGTTTTCAATTTAAATTGCTGAATTCAGATATTATTCGTCAAGACAAATGATATGATTTGACATAAAATAACTTTTTGAGATTTTGAAAATTGAAATAATTTAAAAAGGGATGTATATGATCAAAAAGATTTCTGTGCGTACAAGTGAGCATGAACAGCTTATAGATATCACTTCTGAGATCAGGCAATTTGTAAGAGATTCAAATATTTTAGAGGGAAGAGTTACGGTTTTCATCCCGCATACAACTGCTGCTGTAACCATCAATGAGAATGCAGATCCCGATGTACAGCACGACCTGATTCTTGCTTTAAACAGAATATCTCCGGATCTTCCTGAATTCAGGCATATGGAAGGAAATTCTGATGCACATACGAAAAGTTCAATCGTAGGCTGTTCACAGGATATCATTATAAGTGAAGGTAAACTCATTCTGGGAACCTGGCAGGGAATTTATTTCTGTGAATTTGATGGTCCCCGAACCCGAACTGCTATAATAAGGATCGATTAATGCAGACCTGGTTAAGCTTTATAATTTCAATTATTTTAATTATGTTCATTGCTAGAAAAAGCTTATGGCTTGCTCTTTTTGTTGGAGCACTATTTTTGGGAGCTATTAACCTTCCATACCGTGATCTTTTTGTGATCACACATTTTACATTGATCGACCAGAAAATAGTTTTACTTGCTTCAGCAGTTGGCATTATCCCGCTTATTGGCGGTGGACTTCAAGCGTCAGGATTAATGGATGATCTAATAAATAACCTTCAGGTAAAGAGGAGGGTATATCTTGGATTTTCACCTGCTCTCATGGGCCTGTTACCAATCCCGGGTGGTGCATTACTTTCTGCTCCTATGTTAAATAGATCCGGGAAAGATATATCTCCGGAAACTTATACCGCAATTAATATCTGGTTTCGTCATATTCTAATATTGATATATCCTCTAGGTGCGCTTCTGCCTTGCAGCAAAATGGGAAATTTCAATGTGTACACGGCAATGATGTACATCTTCCCCATCTTTATTGTTTTATTTCTTCTGGGTTATTTTTTCTTTCTACATCCAATAAAAGGAGATATGCCCAGACCTCATAAACTCAACATAAAAAAACTGCTCATCCCACTATTCATTATTTTAAGTGCTCCGATAATTCATACGATACTAAATATTACACCTTTAATGGACGAGATAGCACTTTTAACAGCAGTTTCAATTACACTCATACTTACTTTCCTCTTTGGAAAAATGAAGCCTAAAGAGTTGCTGCCTTTGGTAAAGAAAATGAAGCCCTGGAAATATTTCCTGATAATTATTGGAATATTCCTTTTCTTGAGGGTATTTCAAGCTACTGCCATAACTGATAAAATTTCACTGCTTACATTTTCACAGAATTTTCTCATCATCATAATAGCAGGAACTTTAAGTTTTGTAACCGGTCGGGTACAATTACCCATCTCAATTTTGATACCAATATTCCTCACTAAATTTGGTGTTGATCAATTCACTATCATCGTCTTTGTGATAATGTATATTTCTGTGTATTTAGGATATATGATATCCCCGGTTCACCCATGTGTAACTGTCTCTGTTGAATACTTTAAAACCAGTTACTGGCAATTTGTTAAAAAGGCATATATGCCCACAATTATTGGTTTTGTGATGTTGTTTATTTTATCTTTGATCGTAATTTAAAAAATTAGGAGTTTGAATGGTAGAAAAAGAGAATTTGGTTTTTTCTTATACTTTTGTAAAAGAAGATGGTTCTATAAAGATTTTCGAGATCCAACTCGATCCGCAAACATTAGATTTGATCCATGAACCATTCTTAGATCTTCCTTTTTGGACGGAACTTGAATTCAGTAAGTGCCCTAATTGCCCATTAAATAAAGAACAAGTTCCAAATTGCCCAATTGCCGCTAATATTGTTGGAATGGCAGAAGTCTTTAAAGATTCAAAATCATTTGAAAATGCAAACGTGCAAATAACTACTTCACAGCGAGAATATAACAAAGAAGCATCTTTGCAACAAGGAGTAAGTTCTATGCTGGGGATGATAATGGTAACTGCCGGGTGTCCGATTCTCTCCAAACTACGCCCTATGGTTCGGTTCCACCTTCCTTTTGCCAGCATAGAAGAAACCATCTACAGGGCTGTTTCCATGTATCTTGTTAAACAGTATTTTAAAAGCCAGGATTGTAAAGATCCTGATTGGGAATTAAATGGTTTAATGGATATCTATAAAGAAATACATGATGTAAATAAAGCTTTTTTTAATAGATTGTCATCTCTTAAAGGTAAAGACGCTAATGTAAATGCTCTTATAATTTTAGATAACTTCGCAAACTATATTAATTTTAGTATTGACCGTAATAAACTATCTAAGATCAAATGGATGTTCGATGATACAGGAGAGCAGGAATGAAGAGCAAGAAAATATTCTGGATAGCCGGTGAGAATTCAGGAGATCTTCACGCTTCCATCGTGTTGAAAGAACTCAATAAACGGTTCAGTAATATTGAGAGTTTTGGAATCGGCGGCGATAATATGAAAGCTTATGGATTCAAAGCTATCTACCCCTTCGAGCGTTTTTCTGTAATGGGGTTTATCGAAGTTGTAAAGCATCTGGCATTTTTTGCAAGAGTAGAAAAACACATAAAAGATATTTTTAAGAACGATCCACCTGATCTTGTAGTTTTAGTTGATTATCCCGGACTTAATATGCGAATTGCAAAATTAGCAAAGAGCTATAACATTCCTGTCTTATATTTTATTGTTCCGCAATTCTGGGCTTGGAAATATAAACGGATTTTCAAATTGCAAAAATATACTGATCATATTGCATACATTCTGCCATTTGAAGGAAAGCACTTTGAAAAACACAATATTGATGCAAGCTTTGTTGGACATCCAATTTCTGAAGAGATTAATATCAACTTCTCCAAAGAGGAATTTGCACAAAAGAATGATCTCGACCTGAATAAAAAATGGCTAGGATTCTTACCAGGTAGCCGTAATGCAGAATTAAAGAACATGTTACCGGAATTTATAAATGCTATCGAAATATTCGACAGTAATAAATATGAATTTCTCATCTCAAAAGCTTCATCCGTCTTAACTAAATTATTTCAAAGAATACTAAGTAAAACAAATAAAAATATCAAAATCGTAAAAGATATGAACTACGAAATGATGAAGCATTGTGATTTTCTTACAGTAACTTCCGGAACTGCTACAATAGAAACAGCTTTTTTGGGAACACCCTTCATTATTGTTTATAAAACCAGTAATAGTTCTTATCAAATTGGAAAACGATTTATCAAAATCAATAAGATCGGACTACCGAATATTGTTATCGAGAAAGATATAGTGCCTGAATTGATCCAGGATGATGTTAATGGAAAAAATATACACTCCACGATCACTGATATTCTTTCAGATGTAAATACGTATAATAAAATAAGTAATGAGCTTAAGGCATTACATGTTATTCTGGGTAGTAAAACACCTTCAACTGAGGTTGCTGACATTATTGGGAAAATGATTAATGAATAAGTTTTCACTGTTTCTGGTTAAGTACCTGGCTGCTTTTATTGTAAAAATCCTTGGTATTTCATGGAAATATAATGTACAAACACCAAAGCCAAAGGAGAAAGTGATCTATGCTTTCTGGCATAGAAATATTATTTCTTTGATGTATCTGCACCGTGGTGAGGATATTGTGATCCTTGCCTCTTCCTCCAGAGATGGTGAACTTATTGCCGGACCTGCTAAATTATTTGGTTATAAAGCTGCACGTGGTTCTTCCGGTAGAAAGGGAAGCTCTGCTACCAGAAAACTAATAAAACTTGCTAAAGAAAATAGTATCGGCATTACCCCTGATGGTCCCAAAGGTCCTCCGGAAAAGATTAAGGATGGAGTAACATTTCTATCGTATTTCACAAAACTGCCAATTATTCCTGTAGCAGTAGATATTAATAAAGAAAAGGTTTTTAAATCGTGGGACAGGTTCCGTCTTCCACTTTTTTTTAGTAAGATCAACATCACTTATGGTGAGCCAATTTACATAAACACAAAAGAAGAGATCGAAGGGAAAAAGGAATTTCTGCAAAACACATTAGACGAATTAACAATAAAAAATATAGTGAGGAAATTATGAAATTATCAGATCGTGCGATCAATATTCAGGCATCTCCCATCAGGAAACTGATGCCGTTTGCTAACGAAACAAAGAAAAAGGGAATCCACATTTATCATTTGAATATCGGGCAGCCGGATATTGAAACACCAAAAGAGATGCTGGATGTTTATAAGAATTACGATTCTAAAGTTCTGGCATATGGTCCATCACAAGGATTGGATATATACAGAAATAACCTTGTAAATTATTATGAAAAACATGATATCAAGCTTAATGCTGATGATATTATTGTAACAACAGCAGGTTCGGAAGCTATAGTATTTGCACTGCTTACCGCATGTAATGTGGGTGATGAAGTAATTGTTCCTGAACCTTTCTATACGAACTATAACGGCTTTGCAACAATCACGGGAGTAAAAATTGTTCCACTTACAACATATGCTGAAGAGGGCTTCAAGCTACCAGGTGATGATAAGATCAAAGAACTCATCAATAAGAAAACTAAAGCTATCATGCTATGCAATCCGGGAAATCCAACCGGAGCGGTATATCCACGTTCAGAGATGGAAAGGATCGCTAAAATTGCAAAAGAAA
>JAGLPW010000044.1 GCA_023137125.1 Candidatus Cloacimonadota bacterium
TCTTACCAGTAGCTACTGGTAAGAGAATAGGACCCAAAGGTTACTGTTTCGTAAAACCATCCTGTCACATAACTGTTCCCAGCATCATCTAATGTGATTCCATTTCCTTTATCATCAAAAGTTCCACCAGCTTTGGTTGCCCATAACCAGTTTCCATTTGCATCCATCTTTGCTACAAAAACATCTTGATAACCACTACTGGTAAGAGAATAGGAACCAAAGGTTGCTGTATCTGCAAAACATCCTGTTACATAGCTGTTACCATTATCATCTGTTGTGATTCCATAGCCATAATCACAACTAATTCCACCAGCTTGCTTTGCCCATAACCAGTTGCCATTTGCATCCATCTTTGCTACAAAAATATCTGAACTACCACTGCTGGTAAGTGAATAGGGACCAAAGGTTGCAAGATAAGAATAAAACCATCCTGTTACATAACTGTTACCATTATCATCTATTGTGATTACATAACCTCCATCGTTACTAACTCCACCAGCTTTAGTAGCCCATAACCAGTTTCCATTTGAATCAATCTTAGCTATAAAAATATCCCAGTTTCCACTGCTTGTAAGAGAATAGGAACCAAATGTAATTGTACCCCCAAATAGCCCTGTTACATAACTGTTACCATTATCATCTATTGCGATAGCATAGCCATAATTGCTACTAATTCCACCAGCTTGCGTTGCCCATAACCAGTTGCCATTTGCATCCATCTTTGCTACAAAAATATCTGAACTACCACTGCTGGTAAGAGAATAGGAACCAAAAGTTGCTGTGCTCCTAAAAGTTCCTGTCACATAACTGCTCCCATTATCATCAATTGCGATTCCTGAACCTTGATCATAACTGTTACCACCAGCTTGTGTTGCCCATTGCCAATCAGGTGTCTGGGCAAAAAGTAAAAATGAAAACAGTAGAAATACTAAAATTAGAAGTTGTCTTTGCATTTACTCCTCCACTTCATTTTTTAAATTGCTGCTAATGTTTCGCGTGTGCTGTGAAACTTAACAGACACGCTTGTTAAAAGCATCTTACTCATTTCAACAGTAGACATTTTTTCATTACTTCTATTCTATCATTAATATTCAATTTATAAAAATACACCCCTGAACTCAATGTTTTTCCTGATTTATCAGTACCATTCCAAGTAAATATATGTTCACCTTTAGCTAGGTTATTATTTACGATAGTCTTCACAATCTGTCCTTTTACATTACAGACATTTAATTCAACTTTGCTATCTTCAAGAATTGAAAAAGAGATAGTAGTAGACGGATTGAATGGGTTGGGGAAAGTACTAAATAAATAATCGTTGCTTGGAAGCAAGTCATCATCAATATATAATTGATAAGTAAATTTTAGTAGAGTATTGTTACTACCCAAGAAATAACCAATATTATTAAAACAGTAAATGTCATTGATATAAGAATCAGATAAATATTCTAAGATGAATGTATCCCCCAAATCGGTACTCCGGTAAATCCCTCCCGAGCTCTCAGTAATCCAAATTGTTGAATCGTTTTGAAAATTTATAGCATTTTCATATCCTGGTAAATCTAACCAAGTGTAATTTACACAATTATCAGTTGTCAATAGAACATAAGGGAAGAGACAACCATAACAAAGTAAAACTCCAATTTGTTCAGTTATAAAAGTTACCGATTGTACTGCGCTCACTTCTGAAAAAGAGTTATCCATAGCAATCCAATTTTCACCAGCATCAGATGTATATAGAACATTTCCTACTGCCCATTCATAATGGCAACCCGCCCAACCAATAGAATCATTTAAGAAGAAAAAAGTTGTTATTCTATAATTAACAGGATTGTTCAATACATACATTGGTGGAACTTCAATGGACTCCCAAGAATATCCACCATCTATTGTTTTATAGAGATTTGGTAATGAATCTGTATATACGCATGTACTGATAAATCCAATGTTATCATCAATAAAATGATAAGAAGAAACATCTTCAATGTCAATAATATGATCTTCCATATTCTGCCATGTATGTCCTCCATCACTTGTTTTAAAAAAACTAATATAGCTATAATAATCGTTTGTAAGGGCGAGCCAACCATTCAAAGGATCAGTCATGGAAATAGAAAAAAATCGAGCATAATAATTAGTTAAAGTGAAAATGAGTTCCCAATTATCACCTCCATCCGAAGTATAATAAAGTTCTCTATCAGCATCGAGTCTTCTATCAAATATCCATCCCTCATTAGCAGAAATGAAGCATCCAGAAATTGAAACTAAATTATCTGAAAAAGGTGACACATTAATCCATTCCTGTCCTAATAAAGGTGAAGAAAGTAAAAATAAAATAATTATCCACTTAAGCATTTTCTCCTCCCATTCTTTTAGTTGCTTTTAATGTTTCGCGTGTGCAGCGGGATCGGAACGATCATTCCCCGAAACAGACAGCTAACCCAAACCGCTGATACGCCTGTTAGACACAGCTTCTTTCAAGATATAAATACTCGCTTGCGATTACTTCCAGATTAGTCATAATACTATTTAAGCATCAAGCATTTCTTAACTGATATTGATTGACCGTTAACATATAACTTATAAAAATAAACGCCTGAAACTATTGTTTCACCAGATTCATCAATCCCATTCCAGACAATTGAATGATTCCCTTTTTCGTATTGATTATGTGCAATTGTCTTTACCTTCTGACCTTTTATATTGTAAATCGAAATATCAACGTTACTATCTTCTGGAATTGAAAATGAGATTGTTGTTTCCGGATTGAATGGATTTGGATAATTACTATTTAATTCAGGTACTTCAAGTATTTCAGTCATTACATCATAAGTACCTACAACAGGTAATGATACTAAAAATGGGTATCCACCATTTATTAGATTTCCAATATCCCAATAATCTTCATTCCCAATATCATCAAAAGGATTACCGACAAAATCCCAGGGAACATTCAATCCAATAGTCGTGAGAGAAGTGAAAGTTGCTACTGTTTTCATTTCAGCAGTTGTTTTTCCGGTTCCACCGGCACTTGTTGTTTGATTTGATGTTTCAATGTCCCAGAATGAATTACTTACTGTTGATTCATAATCATCTCCCACCAAACCACCAACATATTGATTTGATCCACATACATTTCCAGTGCTGTAACAATTACCGATGGTCGAATTATTTTGATTCAGCCCTACTAAACCTCCAACATAATCATTTACTACGCTCACATCTGCAATGCTGTAGCTGTTACTGATTGTACTGCTATCTAGATTAACTCCCACCAAACCACCTACATATTGATCTGCTCCATACACAATTCCAGTGCTGTAACAATTGCTGATGGTCGAATTATTTTGATTAGTCCCTACTAAACCTCCGACAGATAAGCTTCCACTCACACTTCCGGTGCTATAACAGTTGTTGATTGAAGAATTATTACCATTTATCGCTACCAATACACCGACATAAGAGTGACCACTCAAATTTACATTTATAATACCAAGATTCTCTATAACTGCATTATTTGTAAAATAAAATAAACCTTGTCCTCCAACTGATGGTCGGTTAATGTATAAACCATCAATAAAATGGAATTGTCCATTATAGCTTCCGGTGAAAGAAGTTCCCGATTCATCTCTGATAGGTGAGAAACCTTCTCCATCATTCCAGTTTTGTGTATCAGAAGCATCAATATCTGTTGTTTGGATATAGTGCTTATCCAAAGAACTGCTATTTGTACTCATCCACAATAAATTGTCTAGCGTTTCCACCTGGTATGGATCAGCTTCTGTACCGGAACCGATTGGTTCAGTACCATCAGCAAATAAACCTGCACTTAAAAAAAGTGTAATAACGAAAAAAAAACTTAATCTTTCCATTTTTTACCCTCCTATTCATTTAATAATTTTAAATTGTGTCTAATGTTTGGCAGCTGCGGTGCTCTTTTTGCATTTCTTTCAATCTAAGCACTGAGCTGTGTGTTACACGATTTTTAATCAAATTACTTCTCAATTAAAACAGATTTTTTTAAATTAATTTGTAAACCCAAATTTGAATACTTGTCTTGTAAACTGAAAAAGTAACAAATTTCAACCAAATCTGGATTTGTCATGAGAAGATTAAAAAAATCTATTGAATACAATTCAATTGACTTACTTTTTTTTAAGGAAAATTTAACATCATAAATTATGTCATCATTTTCCTGAAACTTTTTATTAAATAGGTAAAATGAATTATTTGAAAGTGGAATCTCTTGTATATTTTTTTTCCTTTTATAAAATTCAACAGGAACTGTGAGCCAAGCATTGACGGGCATATTGGCTGACTTTGCAGGACTAATCGTCCATTGTTTGACCGCATAGATAGCAAGGTGATCTAAGATCGGATGAAGAGGTTTAACTATTGAAATTGCTCCAATATTACCCGTTTTCAAAACCTCTATTTGCATAAAGCATTCTCCTTCAACATCAAGATATTCAAGTAAGCTATTAGTGAAATTTGGTTGCACTTTATTTTCTATAATTGGAGCATCTTCATAAAGACCAAATTTAGATGTTTGAAATTTCTTTGGTCTATACTTTCCTTCATTGCTCATTATTCTATTTTTAATCAAATCAGTTTTCTGATTCCTTTCGAGAACAACTTTAACATTATGGTTTGTTAGATAATTACTGTTCATTTGTTTCGTATAATGTTGCTGTAATAAATCTAAATACTCAAAATAAATATTGAGATAAGGGCACTTAATCTCGTTGTGTTGATTAATGTTAGTAGTAGTATTTGTAGCTTTCATAACAAGATTACTATCTATGTAAAATGTGGAGTTATTTTTAATAAACCAATTTGAAAATATTTGATCATATGTAGATTCTTCAGGAAATTCTCTTTTTATATAATCTAAGAATTTTACTAGAAAAGTATCTGACTTTACTGCTTCATATATCTGATAATCAGTTCGTTTATAATCATTAATAAAACTTTCAATAAATGCAGGAACATTAGGGCAATATTTAAGTTGTTTTCTCTTTCTGTCAGCATTTTGAAGTGATATCTCGTTCAACTCATAGAAGTCATTGTGGATGCGTAAATTTTGGGAATGAAAATTGGAATCATAGGGGAACCGGAATTGGATAGTAAGTCGATTTTCATCACTAAAAGTGATTTGTTTTTCATCCTTATTCTTAAGAATTCTATTGTTAGATTTGATTGTAGTATTAGATTGGAGATTAGTGTTTGCTTTGAAGTTTATTGTAGTACTATCTTTATTTATTCGATAACGTGTATTTTCTATTTCGAATTGCCATGTCAATTCATCATCAATTGTTTCTAAAATTGAGTAATATTCTACAACTACTCTTTTTTTCTCATTTAGAATGCAGGGAAAAACCGAAATCGTATGTTTATCAAGGTGATCATATTTTCTTAATATTGCTGGATCAATATGTTGGGATACTATTTCATTATATATTTTTGATCCTGTGTCCCTTCGAAATGTTTCGTCTTCAACTAATTTTCCATCAATTTCTAACCAGAATTTAGTAATAATTGCAGAAGAATTTAACTTAAAACTTAAATATCCTTTTTGATTTGAAGACTCTGTGCTATAGAAAATGAATTCAACGGTGTTTTTGCTAAGAGGACCATAAAAGTCAGATTCAATATTTACTTCTTCTATAATCACTGAAGAATAACACTTAATCCAAGCTAATAGTATTAAAGAAAATATTATAGGTTTAAACCTCATATTACCTCTTAATTTAAAGAAATTAATAATTTCGTGTAATGTTCTGCGTGTGCTGTGAAACTTTACTGACACGCTTGTTAGCAGCATCCCTTACTTCAATAACAAACATTTCTTAATTGCTTCAGTTTTACCATCCACATTTAGTTTGTAAAGATAAACTCCTGAACTGGCAGAATTTCCAAAATCATCATCACCATTCCAGATAATTGAGTGCTCTCCAGCTTGTATTTGATAATTCAAAAGCGATTTTATTTTCTGTCCTTTGATGTTATAAATTGAAAGTTCTACTTTACTTTCTTCAGGAATTGAGAAAGAAATCTTTGTAGTTGGATTGAAGGGATTGGGAAAATTACTTAAATGATTAGATTGTAATATCTGATTTTCCTCATTTATTCCAGTAATTTGTAAATTTTCATACCAAGCAATTTTATTGTCCCATAGAGAAGCGGAGAGTACATCCATATCTCCGTCCTCATCCACATCAGTGGCATAGACAGAATTTGCACCATACGCACTTGCAGTAATAGTATGAGTAATGAAATTTTCACTTCCGTCATTTTCATACCAGGCAATTCTATTATCCTCACCAGATGCTGAAAGCACGTCTAAATCTCCGTCATTATCTACATCAACAGCATAAACTGACATTGCGCCACCTGCACTTGTAGTGATAGTATGATCGCTAAAATTCTCGTATCCATCATTCTCATACCAAACGATTTTATTATCATAAAAAGAAGCCGAAAGTACGTCCATATCTCCGTCACTCTCTACATCAATAGAATAAACAGATGAAGCACCATACGCACTTGTAGTGATAGTATGAGTAATGAAATTTTCACTTCCGTCATTTTCATACCAGGCAATTTTATTATCATCAAGAGAAGCGGAAAGCACATCCATATCTCCGTCACTGTCTACATCAGCAGCATAAACTGACATTGCGCCATCAGCACTTGTAGTGATAGTATGATCGCTAAAATTCTCGTATCCATCATTCTCATACCAAACGATTTTATCGTCTGACCAAGAAGCTGAAAGAACGTCTATATCTCCATCACCATCCACATCAGTGGCATAGACAGCTATAGCACCTTCCAGCCATGTAGTGATGGTATGGGTGTTAAAATTTTCATCTCCGTCGTTCTCATACCAGGCTATTTCACTATTAGAAGCGGAAAGCACGTCCATGTCACCGTCACCATCCACATCAACAGAATAGACTGATCTGGCGCCATTCGCGCTTGTAGTGATAAAATGAGTGCTAAAATTCTCACTTCCGTCATTCTCATACCAGGCAATTTTATTATCACCAGAAGAAGCTGAAAGCACGTCCATATCTCCGTCGCTATCCACATCAGCAGCATAGACAGAATATGCGTAAACCGCACTTGTAGTGATAGTATGAGTACTAAAATATTCATCTCCATCGTTTTCATACCAGGCAATCTGATCATCATACATAGAAGCGGAAAGTATATCAATATCTCCGTCTCCATCCATATCAGCTGAATAAACTGAGTGAGCCCAAACTGCATTTGAAGTTATAATATGTGTAATGAAATTCTCTTCTCCCTCGTTCTCATACCAGGCAATTTTATTGTCCCATTTAGAAGCAGAAAGTATATCGATATCTCCGTCTCCATCCACATCGTCAGCGTAGACAGAATATGCACCATCCGCACTTGTAGTAATTGTATGTTCGCTGAAATTCTCATTTCCATCATTCTCATACCAGGCAATTTTATCATCTTCATAAGAAGCAGAAAGTACGTCCATATCTCCGTCATTATCCACATCGGTAGTATAGACTGATCTGGCACTATACGCGCTTGTAGTGATAGTATGAGTAATGAAATTTTCACTTCCATCATTTTCATACCAGGCAATTTTATTATCATCATAAGAAGCCGAAAGTACGTCAACATCTCCGTCTCCATCCACATCATCAGCGTAGACAGAATATGCGCCATCCGCACTTGTAGTGATAGTATGTGTAATGAAATTCTCACTTCCGTCATTTTCATACCAGGCAATTTTATCATCATACATAGAAGCGGATAGTACGTCTATATCTCCATCTCCATCTACATCAGTGGCATAGATTGATTTTGCAGCATCAGCACCTGTAGTTATGATATGAGAACTAAAATTTTCATCTCCATCGTTTTCATACCAAGCTATTTTATTATCTAATGAAGAAGCTGACAACACGTCTATATCTCCATCATCATCCATATCAATAGCATAGACTGATGAGGCACCAAAAGCACTTGTAGTGATAGTATGAATACTAAAATCATCACTTTCATCATTCTCATACCAAGCAATTTTATAATCATTATAAGAAGCTGAAAGCACATCCATATCTCCGTCACCGTCTAAATCAACTGCAAAAACTGATGAGGCTCCTTTTGCAGCAAGTTCACCTCCAATTATTGTATGGGATTCAAATTCAATTTCCTGAGAATATACTTTTGAATTTAAGAAAAAAATTGTTAATATAAGAAAACAGAAAATTAATACTTTTCTCATGATACTTCCTCCATTAATCTCTTACTTTATCAGTTGCTGCTAACGGCGGCGTGCCA
>JAGLPW010000045.1 GCA_023137125.1 Candidatus Cloacimonadota bacterium
AGAAACCAAACAATAGTTAATGTTATTAACGCTCCTGCAAATCCGAAAAGAGGCATGAATAAATAAAAACCCATTACGCTTGCTAAGATACTGCCAAAAGCTGCTCCTGACGAAATGCCAAGAATATATGGTTCTGCTAAAGGATTATTCAGCATTATCTGGAAGGAATATCCAACGCCTGAGAGAACAAATCCAACCAGGAATGCCAGCATGAGTCGTGGCAAGCGAATTTGCAGGATTATGTGTATACTTTCCACTTGATAATTTAAATATAGATAAATCAAAATAGTAGAAAAAACAAACAGTAAAATTGGAATTATTTTATTTTTCATCTTTAAATATCTTCTGTAATTGTTTCATACCTTCGATAACGCGCGGAGTTGCTCGAATTATTAAGTCTGGATTTATATCAAGTGCAGTATAAATGCGGTCATTTTTTACAGCAGAGATCACTTCCCAACCTTTGCGAATTTTAATGCTTTCTGCAGTAACTTCCGGTGGACAGGTAAGAATGATAATTTCAGGATCTGCATTAATAATATCTTCGGCTTTCACACGTGAATAATCTCGTGGAAGTTCAGCAAATATATTATTTCCGCCTGCTTTTTGCACAACTTCACCAACAAAAGATCTATCCGAAACACTCATTATGGGATTGTTGTAAATTTCCACATAAACTGTAGGTGAATTATCACCATTATTTTGAGAGATCTTTTCAATTTCGGCAAAAAGACTATCTGCTACAAAATTAGCCCGTTTTTCTACACCGATAAGTTTCCCTATTTCGCGAATTGAAGAGATCATATCATCAATAGATCTAGGATAGAATTGAGCTGTGGAAATTTGTAATTTTTCAAGTTCTGTAGTGAGCAATTCCTGTTCTAAACCGGATGTAAAAACAATTGTAGGATCGAGTGAGATTATCTTTTCAAAATCTACTTTCCCGAAATTTCCAACTTTTTCTATTTCTTGCAACTTAGCTGGATAATCACATTCAATAGTTACACCAACAATATTATCAGCTCCTTGCAGTAAATAAACGATCTCAGCAATTTCCGGAGATGTGATGATATAACGGTCACCTGCATGTTTATTAAACTTTAAACATCCAGCTAATAATATTACAGCAAAAACTAAAAATACAATTTTTTTCATAAAAAAATCCTTTTATTTAGGAAGCTAAAAAAGCTGCTAAAATAAAAGGATACCTAAAAAACTTAATTAACAATAACTCTTGCTCCGGAGTATTGGTAAATAAGCTTTATGGCAGGTTTCCTGGCTTGCAGATCAATTATTGTTTAAATCTTCCCAAACATTAAATAGTTTAGTGATTTAAACTTGATTATAGCTCACGGATAAACACAGATGTTTTTGCAACTAAACAAACAATTTCTGAATTTAGTTCGTTTCAGTTCGTTGCTAAATTTTTTCCGTAGCTAATTTTCTGCTTACAGTGGCGGAGACCGCTCCCGATTTACACGGGATTCCCTTTTACTCTTGCACCATCAAGCTTCACTCTATTGATTTACAAACTTAATAAAAAAACTGATGAGATTATGTCAAGTTTGGTGTGATTAATTTAGGAAATAATTTCAAAAATTCTCTTTTAATTTTAATATTATTATTAATCTTTTTTGAAATACATAATTTTATTTCCAAAATCAAGAATTACATCTTTTTTTACCAGCAAATCCATGCCGATCGTACCATAAATTTTAGAACCACCTACTCTAAAATCCTTATCAACAATTGCTATTTTCTTGTCTCTCATGAAATAATTATCATCAACCATCATACTATCTATCTTTGCTATGTTTAGCCTTTTACTTTTCCCGCTTGCATCTATTAATCTACTACCAGTTTGCTGTATACCCGATTGCAAGTGAATATTGTGACTTTTGAACGCAGTTGTAAAAGCTGCCCCGGTATCTATAAGCATTAATTGATCTTCTCCATTAATAGTTGTTTTAATAAATAAAAGAATATCAATAAAATCAGGAATATTCTTTGGTATTTCATTGCCAGTATAGTCAAGCAGAGGAGAGCTTGCATAATTATTTGATATTAAGAAAGTATGAATAGAATCAGCTTTTTCACTACCTCCACTATTCATTAATATCCCATACTTACAAAACAAAACTGAATTATTGAATAATAGAAAATCAGATCCAATTATAAGTTTCTTATATGGACTATTAATAAGGTGCACCGGCCAATTAGAGAATTTAAATCCCTGCAATTCAAAAATTGGAATAAATATCTTCTTACCTTGATCTACGGAACCAAAAGCAGTTCGTACTTCTGACTCAACTGATTTTGATTTATTATCAATCAATTTCAATTTCTTTGCATATGAGTAATTAATGAATGAACCAGACGCTCCCGAGTCTAAAAGGAAGTCAACTGAGATGCTATTAATAGTTCCCTTAGCAACAAGTTGATTATTTGATGTCTCACATTTCATCCCTGCAAAATTCTGATTTTCCAGAAGTCGGATTGCGCTTAGAGCATTTGATTTATTTTTCTTTGTTTCTTCAAAATCCCTTTTTAATGAACTACAGCTTACTAAAAAAAATATAACAAATAGTATTAATAATTTTCTTAACATTTCTTCTCCAATTTAGATTAATTTTATATAAAATATTATTGCTCTTCAGTACTAATGAATGTATCCTTGACCAAGAGTTCGGGGATACTTCCAATTCGGGAATGTATACGAACTTATTAGAATAACATCTTCAATTACTATTTCCTAATTTCCTTCATTAAAAAGTCATCCTAACACCAAAGATTATCTGCAATTCATCAGCTATATAGTTGTTATACTTCTTATATTCCTGGTTCAATAAATTCCTTACCTCTGCCAAAATGGAGATGTTATCTCTCAGATTATAAAGTGCAGAGATATCGATCATGAAAGCATTATCCAGATATTCATCTCTATCATCTGCCCCACCGGAAAGAAGCTGCAGATCAACTCCAATGCGATATAAATTCTTATTGTATTCAAGCTTCGTGGAAGAAATAAGTAATGGTTCAAAATAAAGATCTTCTTCCGATAATTTGTATTCTATATTTTGAGTAGTAGTAATATCTCCATATTCGTAAGCTGCTTTAAATCCCATTTTGTGTATCAGGCAATCAATATTTTTCAATTCATAAAATCTACTTATATCATTATAAATATATCTTAAATGATCTCTTTCTAAGTTTGCATTGTAATATATTGAAATTGGAAGGACAAAGTCACTTTCTAAAGTGATAAAGGAATTCAGTATTTTCTTAGTTTGGAAATCACACGGAAAGATGTCCTGAAGCAAGTTTTCATTAAAGCCATCCGCACGTGAGAAGGTAGAAATGATCGGGTTGTTTTCAAACCTGATCCTAAGATTCTTATATAAACTAATCTTTGAATTAAAATTAATTGATGGATAAATCCCATCTTCGTCATAAGCACACCATAATCCAATTTCATCAAAGAATTTCAGATTAGTAACACCAACATAACAATAACCGGAAACTTTCTGCATTAACATGTTTGCACTCACATTTCCATGATAATTATTATATTGAATTCCAATATTTGAATTTAGATCAAAATCGCTGGCAGAAGTTTGTATTTGAGTATACTCATTATATGCACTTTTTAGATCGATATCCCAGGAGAACGCTGGATTTTGCGTTATAATGAGATCTTCTCTTACATACGAAACATAACCACCCGAAATTTTAGTTTCACCAAATTCCTTATTAGTGAAATCGAGAATCATCTTATGCTCATTTATTTCTGGCTGCCATTGAAAACTAAAAGTACTCTCTTTCCAATCTTCAGATTTTTTATGATGCTGTAGATCTGTAGAAAAATTCCAGATATCACCGGAAGAAATTACACCCCGAACACTGGTAAAATTCTCTAGCCCGCCTTTAAACTGGAATGCAGCTCTATCCTGAATTGGATAAGTTATTGGTGACTCAATGATAATTGGAGAATAGTAAGTAGTATATTTAAATTGTTCAGTGGAAGAAATTTGGCAATATTCCTCAAGGTTTCTATCTGAGCTCAAAGTATCTTCCAAAGATTCAGTTTCACCCTGAATTACTATATTACCAAGATCAAGTGGATCACCGTCGACTGCCGATAAAAAATAAAATGGAATACAGAGCAGGATAATAATTAGCTTTTTCATTTATCCTCCCCTTGCAGCAAGTTCTCTAACTTTTCTTTCATCTCTGCAGATATGTCATTTTTGATTACATCAAAAAGTTTCTTAGCTTCATCATAATTATTCACATTCATGTAGGAAATGCAGGCAAGTGCTTCTGCTCTATTGCGGATCTTTTCAAATTCCGGATAAAGATATCTCATGCGTAAAAGCTCAGGAATAGCAGTTTCATCATCACCATTTTTACTCAAGAGAAGTCCTTTTAGGAATTGAGATCTGGCTTTTACACTTTTATATTTACTTTTGCTTAAATCTTTAATTCTCGAGTTCAGTTCTTCGATCTGATCGAGATTCATCTTCCATTCAACTTCTAAAAGTTGAGCAATTTCCCGCTCTTCACCAGTTGCAAATTCCATGAATTTGTTGAAATCATTCTCAAAGAACTCATTGTTTTGTTCCAGTTCGATCTCTAATAGTTCCAGCCAAATATCTTCATTTCTGGATAGCATCGATGCCTTTCTCAATTTATCAATTGCACCAGTGTAATCATTCATCTTCACTAATAGTTTTGACCAATGCCGGAGGACACCTGGATCATGTTTTTTGGAATACAACTCTTCATAAGTTGCAACAGAATTCTGATAATCACCAAGATTCTCATAGCAAAGTGCTTTCATTAATTTTATCTCTAAGATATTCTTATGTTCAGGATCGAGAATCTCAAGTTCTTTACTTGTATTTATTGCTTCTTGCCAGTTTTCCTTTTTGTAAAGATAGTAGATCTTCCTATCAAGCAATTCTATCCTGATTTTTTTATCGGAACAATTTCGCAATAGTTCATCAACTTTTTCTGTAAAATCTATCGTTTCAGATTGCTCTGATGCCCAGCGTAATCCATTAATAGAATTATTCAGAATTTTATCATCAATGCCCGGTTGAATTAGAATTGTGTAATGATTCACTGCATTATTAAAATCACCCAAATTGTAGTAGGAATCGGCAGTTCCCAGAATAGCGGAATAGTAATCGGGGGCTGATGGGAAATTCTGAGTGTATTGTTTGAAGTATTCTATAGCGCTTAAGTAATTCTCTGCGCTAAATGCAGAAGTTGCTGCTTTGATAATGTATTTCTCGGGTGAAGTAGTAGTTCCGGAAAGCCTGCTGTATAAGCGTGATGCTTCGTCAAATCTTTTCAGTTGATACAGCGTCCATGCCTTTCTGGAAAGAACAGCTTCTTCCTGAACAGAATTTCCGGTATGATCAGCAGCAAATGAATATGCTTCCAAAGCTTTGCTATAATTACGCTCAGCAAACTCTATGTTCCCTTTCAGCAAGAACCTATCAAATAAGTATTTTGTATCTGATGGAATATTTTCCAGAGATTTTTTTGCACTTTTGTAATTCTTATTGAAATAGTGAATATGCCCGATTCTCTCCCAGGTGAATCCAACATCACAAACACCACCCAGAGCATCTTGATAATAACCTAAAGCTTTAGAATAATCACCTTTCTTAAAATAGATCTCACCAATGTAATAATTACTCATTCCTACTTTTTCGGAATTAGTATATTGATCTCTTACTTTATTGAAATAAGCTTCTGAAATCTCATGATTCCCATTTTGGAAATTGAGGAGACCGAGCTTGAAATTAGCTTCATCGGTAAAATCTCCATGAGGGAATACAGAAATATAGAGTTCATAAGCTTTGAGAGCATCTTCTTTTTTATTTGTAAGAAAACTGGATTCTGCAATAAGATAAAATGTTTTTTCTTTGATGAAATTATATGCCTCATCTCCAATTGTATTTCCTGAGTTTCTGGCTTTGGTGAAAAATGACAGAGAATTACTGAAATCATTCTTCCTAAATCTATCGTATCCCAGCTGATAGTAGGCAACTGGAGTAAAATTATGATTTGGATTATCTTCAATGAATTTCTGCAACATTTCAATGTTATCATCAATTTTTGCAAGGTAGAAAGTACTATTTGAACTTATCTGATCATTAGTAGAATTCACTAATTCATTCAAAATATTTTTAGCTTTTTTCTCATTATGCAATTCATAATAACATAAAGCAGAGTAGTATTGTGCTTTCTCATTATCCAATTTTTTTAATCTATCTAATGCTTCATCAAATCTTCTAACTTCATAAAAAGCTGTTCCCAAGATCAAGTTGTATTTACCAAAATACTGAGAAGTTGAAGGGATCATGTCTAACCCGACAGAGAATATTTTATCTGTTCTCCCATGCAAAAGATTATAATTTTGATATAACAACATTGCTCTGAATTTATTCTCAGAATCAGGTTTTTGTATTATCTCATTTGCAACTTCATCAATATCTGTAAGCTTATTTTGAGCAATTTTTAGTTCTAATATTGCAGATAATATTAGGGCTCTATGATCAAGAGTAAGTGCCTTTTCTAAGTTTGACAATGCACTATCAAAATCATTTTGTATAAAATTTATTTTTCCTAAATAATAATATGCTTTCCAAGCTAATTGATTATCAGAATAATCACTAACAAATTTCTGGAAAACAGTTTTTGCCTGCTTATATTGATTCAAAAAATACCTGCTCTGTCCCAGTCCCAATGCAACTTCTGCAAGGATTGCCGGATGTGGAGATACTGCATACAACTCGCTAAAATACTTTTCAGCATTTTTATGATCTTCTTCTGCGAGGTAGATATTTCCAAGTAAGAATTTAATATCTGCTTCCACCTTACTTTGCGGATAATTTGTGAGGAATTTTTTTAATTCAACTTTTGCTAATTCATAATTTTTATCTCTATAAAGTCCAACTGCAAATTGCAGATCTTCTCTTTGGTCTGCAATCAGCATGACTGCAAAAACCAATATTAAACTTATGATGATAATTTTTTTCATTTATACCTCAAGAATATCTATTTATTCAATATATCATGTATTATGTTTTTTAAATTAATAATATTATTTAGTTCAATACATCTTAAAGATCCACTGTCAAATTTCGTTCCCAGATATATTTGATTTACAACCAGGTCCGCAAGTGTTCCTGCGATTTCTAATCTATCGGTTATTAATAGATCGCTAACCTTTGCCAAACTATAAAGTTCAAACAAGTTTGCAACATGAATTTCTTCAATATTTATAAAATCTTTATCATGAATTCTTTTATTTGTGAAATAAACATTAGCAGAAAATTCTTGTTTAATAATATGAACTATATTCTCTATTTTTTTTGCTGAAAGATCATTACTGAAATCCAAAACGAAATTCTTAAATCTATTTTTTATGAACTGATGTTTAGCTACCATCAACTCAGATTTTGAAATTTCAATTCCAAACTGATATCTTTCCCATGAGAAATCAAAGAAATCTGCAAATTTCTTTAATAAAAATACAGGATCTGTCGGAGTAGGAAGGAACTGCAAGTTAGCCGGATTATTAATATCTAATATCGTAGAGCTTTTGCAATGATTTAGAACTTTACGAATTTTCTTTAAAGAACTGAAATTAAAAATAACCGCATTATTAAAGGGTTTAATATCATTATTAATATTAAAGTATGTTGTTGTCTCATTCTTATCTATTCTCTTAAAAAATGCATAATCATAATCAGGAAGGATGATTGATATTTGCTTAAAATGATGCTTCCAGCTTAAGATATGTGATAATATCAGAAATGTCTGATTTGAATATGCAGGACAAAATATCACGATCCTTTCACCAGATGCTACAATATTTGTAAAACTATGTTGTTCCCATGATAATTTGCGATTAAATATTCTCTTTAGTAATTTCATTTTTTTCCTATTAATTAAAAGGTATAATTACAAAAACTGTAGTACCTTCATTTTCTTTACTGTTAATCCAAATCCTGCCTTTGTGCAGATTCGCAATGAGCCTTGCTGTGGAAAGACCAAGCCCCAATCCGCTGGAATGAAATTCTGTGTCACCAGAACTATGTGAAATAATATCAGCTAACTCATAAAATTTTTGGAAGATCTTTTCGTGTTCTTTTTCAGGAATTCCAATTCCATTATCATTGATATATAATACTAAACTCTCTTTTCCATCGATCTCTTCCTGTTGGAATGCTGAGTGTCGTGCTCCAATAGTTATTGTTCCAAAATCTTTTGTGAAGCGAATGGCATTATGAACAACATTGAACATCATTAAGTAAAATGCATTCCAATTAATATTTACTTTCTGAAGCTTAGATTCTACCTCTAACCTAAAGATCATATTCCTTTTTTCTGAAATACGTTCACCTTCTTCTTTCAAATCAGTAAGAAGATCAATAATATTTATCTTCTCTTTATGAAGCTTTCTCAACATCTGATACTTATTAAAATTAATAATATCATTTATTGTAGTATCCAATTTATGAGAACTAATTGATAAAGATCTAACTATCTCTTTCTCTTTTTCCTGAAGTTTGGCTTTATTTAGGAGTTGTGTATATCCATGAATTGCCACAAGGGGAGTTTTAAGTTCATGAGATACAATATTAATAAAATCTTTTTTAAGATCATCAAGCGAGCTTATTTCTTTATTGGTTTGAGTTAATACTTCATACTGTTGTGCATTTTTTATAGCTGTAGATATCTGAGTCAGCATTAATTTCATAAAATTAGGATTTATCTGCATTTCGCTTTTCTCTGTGCCAAGATTATCCAAATAAAGAAACCCATAAATATTTCCGTCTACAATAAGCGGAGCACAATAGATCGATAATATCTCAGTATTAAGCTCAGAATAATTACTAAATATATTTTCTTCTTTTGCATTTGCAACATGAATAGGCTGTTTGATCCTTTGAACTTCACTCAGAATGCTCTTGCTGATATACAAATAACTCGTCAATATATGCATCGAATCATCCATAGCTACTTTGTAAGTATAATTCTCATACATATCTTTTTTAATAAGAAATCCACGGGTACTACCAGTGAAATCCAAGGTAAAAGCCACAACTTCCTGTTCTAATTTATCCAGGTTAAGAATTGCAAAGAATTTGCGTGTAATATCAATTAACTTTGACATCGATTCCATATCTTTGTTTAGAGTTATAAATTCATCAATACGGATGAGAATGGAAGTTAAATGCAATCTTAGATTCTTTACGATCTCAATTTCCTTAGTCTGATAGATCAGTTCACCTTTATCAGCGAGTATTAAACATCCAACCTCGGCAGTCTTGATCTTTAGAGGAATGAATAAAATATGAGATTTATTAATTTTTTTGGAAATCATTTCATTTTTAGTTAGTGATTCTTGAATGTATTTAAACATTTTACCTGAATACAGATATTCATTCTCTACATTTTGCTTTAAGAAAGGTTCTTTATGTTTCTCTATTTCATCTTTTAATATTATCGCATAATATTCTGGTGCGAGTAATTTTTTTATAGTTCTATCTATAAAGAATTTCATTCTAGATGTATCTCTTAATTTTAGAATATCATACAATTCTTCCTGCCATTTTTCTGTTGATTCAGTGAACCTAGGTTCAATAATTACAGTTTTAAAGCCAGTAAAATTTTTCAGATAGAATTTTGTCTTCCTACAATACAATTCTTTATCATGTTTTGGAAGTCTTTTTATATTTGTTAAAATAGATTCTTTATATCTATCAAAGAACAATTTTGCCTTACGCGTCATGTTTAAGTAGGCATATATCTGAACTATGAGCCCATAAACTTCGGTTTCCAGTAAGTAAAGATTATTTTTTTGTAAGTATCCTATCAAATTAAAAAGATTACGTAATAGAATTCTTAAGTTCACATTTCCATCGAGAAGGTGAATTTTTATTTTCTTGATCTTAAGAACTGTTTCCCAGTATTTGAAGTTATTTTTTTCACAAAGTTCTTCTGCTTTTTGGCATGTCAATATTGCCTTTTTTATTTCTCCAAGACCGGTATAGCATTCAGAAAGACGTATACTATTTATCGTTTGAGCATAATCACTTTTGTTTTGCTTGGAATATGTAAATGCTTTATCAATGATTTCAAGTCCGCCCGAATAATCTGTTTTAATTACTTTCAAGAAACCAAGCATTTGATAATAAAATTCATGTTCATGACTTTCAAAAAATAGATCTTCAGATTTATTCAACATCTGCTCTATCAGTTCATAGTTACCTATCTCATACAGATAATAAAAGAATGTCTTTGTTAAAGGTGTAACCTGATATATCTCCCCTTTTATAAGATTTGGAACATGCTCCTTAATAAATTTGTAATAATAGTTGAAATTCTTTATCTTACTTTTGGCTATTGCCAGATTATTAATGATAGACTTAAAAAATGGTTTCGTTTCCAGTTTTTTAGAAGCGATGTATGCTTTCTTCAATAAATTCTCTGCAATTGTGAAATTTCCAAGCTTAATATGAGCTTCACCCTGATTGAGAAGAACCAGTACACCATAACGTTTTGAATCGATCTGTTCAGAGATATCCTTTGCTTTCTTGAAATTCTTAAAAGCTTTAGTAGTATCACCTTTTGTTAAAGCAACATCTCCAATATTATTATAAACTGCCACAAGTTGACGCTTATAATCAATACGTTCCCAGATCTTTTTAGCAACTTCAAAGTTTCTATCGGCTTCATCTAATAGTTTTTTATTCCTATATAAAACACCCAGAGCATTATGAAGTCTTCCCAACCTGATAAAATAGTTTGGATTGTTTTGAGTTTTAATATTTTGTAAATAATCCTCAATAATATTTATACCTTCATCCAAACTACCACTGAATCCATAATAAAGCCCTTTATGAGTAATATAACAAATTTCTTTTTCATCAGGAAGTGTATATCCATCTAACTCTTCAATGTATTTTCCCATTTCTTCAATTTTATTCATGGAAAGCATTGTTCTGCTTAAATTGAGAAGAATTTCTATTCTCAAACTACCTGTAATAGCATTTTCCAATGCTCTTTCAAATCTTCTCTTGGAATGTGATAGCTTCTCCATTACAAAATAGAACATGCCCATTATCATATGCTTTTCGGGAATATCAGGCATTTTTATTACATTAAGTTTCAGATTTTCAGATATTTGTTTGTCTGTAGCCCATTCAGATTTTTCCATCAAGAGCTTAAGGTCTGAACGCAGATCACTCTCTTTAACTTCCAAAACCGGAGAGAAATCTAAAATAATGATTTTTACAATCTGTTCAAAAGCGCTTTCATACTGCCCTTTCCCGGTAAATAATTCTACAGAAAATAATAAATATTTACGAACCGCTTCAAAATCATTAACAAATTTAGCATGTTCAATAATACCATTTAGAAAAGGAAAAAGTGTAATTTGTTCATCTTTGAAATATTTTAGAATTTTATGTGAAATGATCTTCCTTGTTTTATCAGAAAGTTCATTATTAAAGTGCTCTTGAGCTTCCTTAAAAGTAAAATAATAATATTCATCCACTTTTTTTAGAAGTTCATTATTAATCCCGTCTGATAGGAAAAAGAAAAGAGTTTTATCATCAATATCTAAAATTGATTTTATTAATGCATTTGAGAGAGGAGTTTCGATGCAAGACAATTTCTTTAAATATTTATAACTGGATTTGGAGAGATGGTTTATTCTCAGTTGTATTGCATCCAGGATATCCTTTGGCAATTTATACGTATCTAGATCATAATCAAAATTGAACTTATTTGTTTCTAAGATCAATCTTTTATCAGTTAGATCAAGAAGGATCTGTTCAATGAACATCGGGTTTCCATTTGAGCGCAGCCAAATTTTATTAACAAAATTTTCCGGTGGTGTTTCCATTAACAATCTGGATACATAAAACTCAGTTTGCTTATAAGTTAGTGCATCTATTGTCATCTGAACAGGATGCATCAAACCTGCTAATTTACGTGGATCATTAATACTCAGAATTATGAGGATCGGTCGCCTGGTTACTTCTCTGGAAATATAATTTAGAAAGCTGAATACTTCTTTAGTTAAATACTCTGCTTGCCTTATTATATAGATAAGTGGTTTCTCTTCTGAGAGGTGATAAATAAAACTTGATGCTGTTTTGTAATCCAGTTCAAGATCATCTTTTTTAGGTTTTTGCTCCGAGTTTAATCTCTCTGAATCAAATAAGTATTTACTTAATGTTGGAGATATCTTTGATAGATCTGAAGCTATCTTCTTATTGGTCTTTGCAGCTCGATAAAATTCTTTTATCAGTGCAAAAAATGGATCTTTATTGGATGGACTACATTTATAATCAAAAATATTATATTTATCAGTTAACAGGTGGTAACGGAAAAGTGTAAGCACATTACTTTTCCCTAAACCTTTACCGGCAGAAAGGGAAATAATCTTCCCATTATCTTTACTAATTATTGGAATATAGTCTAGCAGCCGGTGAGAATAATCTTCACGGACTATGTAATCACTGAATTGAATATTGTTTACAATCGATCTTTTTCTGGAGAAAGGATATTTTTTCGGTTGGATCTGATTGATCTGTTGAATAATACTTTCTGCATCCTCAAACCTGTCTTTGGGATCTTTTTCTAATAATTTTAAAATTATCTTCTCTAAATCGTCAGGGATATCGGGATTTAATTCAGTTGGGAATTTGGGGAATAAATTAAATTCATCACCGGCAAGAATGGTTGAAAGTTGCTCAATTGTATAAGGCAGGGTTCCTGTTGTTATCTGATATAACATAACACCAAGAGAATAAAAATCACTTTGTGCCACAGCGTCGTTACCAGTAAATATTTCTGGTGCTACATAAGGCAAAATATTTCCAATTCGCTGGTT
>JAGLPW010000046.1 GCA_023137125.1 Candidatus Cloacimonadota bacterium
TTCATTTGAAGTTTTTCTCCTTCTATTCCCAGCATTTTTGCTATAGACGGACCATGAATATCTACATCAAGGATTCCGACCTTATGCCCCTGCAAAGCTAATCCGTAAGCAACATTTACTGCTACTGTACTTTTACCAACACCACCTTTGCCGCTTATCACGATCAACTTATGTTTGATCCTATCTAAATTTGCTTCAATGCGCATTTCTTCTTTTGTCTTTTCCGGCTTTTTAAAATCTACTGGCTCCATTTTTCCTCCACATCTTAGCGATGTTTTTATTATCTTTTATAAATTTAAATTTAACTAATCTTTTACTAAAGGCAAATAAAAAAATTAGTTATTGTTGTCTATGAAATCGTAACGCTCATAATATTGCAGACATCGTTGTAAAAGTAAGAAAATCATTGACTAATTGAACAGTTCTGAAATAGAAAAAGCAAATTAATATAAAGGAGAAATGATGAAGGGTGTTATTTTAGCAGCAGGTATGGGAAAAAGGTTACAGAAAGTTTCCGGAGGTCTTCCTAAGAGTATGATCAAGATCGGGCAAAGTTCAATAATACATCATCAGCTTGAAAGCTGCATGAATGTTGGCATCAACGAGTTTGTAATTGTTCTAGGATACAAAATCGAACAATTAAAGGCACACATTTTAGAAAAAGTTAATAATGATAGGGTCACATTTATAGAAAATCCAATTTATGATACTACAAATACACTTCATTCTTTATGGCTTACAAAAGATCATTTAAATGACGATTTCATCTACTTCAATGCTGATGTTCTATTCCAAAGTGATTTACTTAAGAAAATATCTGATGATTCTCAATATTCTCAGTTGCTCCTAGAAACAAAATCTTGTGCTGAGGAAGAAGTTAAAATGATAATTGATGAAGAGATGCGTATCCTGCAAATTAGCAAACAGCTTCCAATTCCAAAATGTGCAGGAGAATTCATTGGTATCGGGAAATTCAACAAAGACATTATAGAGCGCTTTGTTCATTATCTCCAATTTGGAGTTGATAATGGGCAATCGAACAATTATTTTGAATATGCTGTAGATCTGCTGGCTAAAGATAAAATTTTGAAGGCAATTCCCACAGAAGGCATCCCTTGCATTGAGATTGATTTTCCGGAAGACCTGGCAAGAGCAAAGGAGATGTTCTCTCTTTAGATACAGGTACAACGATGAAAAAACTTTTATTGGTTGGAATTAATGCCAGATATACTCATTCAAATCTTGCATTAAGATACCTTAGAAATTTTGTTGCTGACCTTGAATACAAAACTGAAATATTAGAATTTTCTATTAATCAGGGTATTCTAGAAATACTGGAACAGATCGCACTAAAACAACCTGATATTTTAGCATTCTCAGTTTATATTTGGAATACTGAAATCACCAGTCTTTTATTACCTGAAATCAAGAAGATACTGCCTGAAAGTAAGATCATTCTGGGTGGTCCGGAAGTTAGCTACAATCCGCAAGACTGGCTAAGTAAATACTCTGATATTGATTTTATAATTTGTGGAGCAGGTGAAGCAGGATTAAAATATCTGTTAGAAAATGAGCTAAATGTACAGGATGCCATCATCAGGAAAAGAAATCCACATTTCTCTAAGATTCCCTTTCCATATATTTCTGCAGATTTCCCGGAGATAAAAAACAAATATATTTATTATGAATCAAGTAGAGGATGCTCTTTCAAATGCAGTTATTGTCTTTCTTCGCGTTCAGATCAGGCTCTGGAATTTCGTGATCTTGAAATTGTGAAAATAGAATTAACATTCCTTATTGAACAAAAACCTAGAATAATTAAATTTGTTGATCGAACGTTTAATGCAAGAAAAGAACATTCCCGTGAGATCTGGAAATTCCTGATCAAACTTGATCCTGAAATTACATTCCATTTTGAAATTCATCCCGAACTACTTGATGATGAAGATCTGCAAATTCTTAAAAGTTGTAAAAAGGGATTATTCCAATTTGAGATAGGCATTCAGTCTACTAACCACGAAACACTAAAGGCAATTCATCGGACAAATAATTGGGAAAAGACATCTTATATTGTTCATAAGCTTATGTCATTTGGGAATATACACATTCACGTCGATCTAATTGCAGGCTTACCTTTCGAAGATATGCAGAGATTTGAAAGATCATTTAACGATATATTTAATTTGAAGGCAGATCATTTCCAGCTGGGTTTTCTTAAGGTTCTACCCGGAACAGAAATGGCAGAGAATAAAGATACTTTTGGGATTGCATCAACTAATATAAGTCCTTACATTATTTTGAAAAATAAATGGTTATCTTTCGAGGATTTAAATATAATTCACAAGATCGAGACACTATTAGAGGTATTTTCTAATTCTAATAAGTTCGATACAACACTTAAATATTTGATCCCAAAATTTGATTCTCCCTTTATTTTCTTTAGTGAACTTTTGGATTTTCTTAATAATAGGAACTTTGATCTGCATACAAAGGATTGGAAGAAGAATGGTTTGGAATTGATTCAATTTACAAATGAACACTTCCCTGACCTAAAAAAGCTGATCTTTGATTGTTTAAGATGGGATTGGTGTTTGCAGGCACGATCTCATTATTATCCCGAATTCTTACGTTCTGAGCTGAATATTAAGGCAAAACAAATTGGTTCTGAGTATTTGAATACTCACAAAACAAAAGATAAAATTATATTGGACAATATTGAACTCACAGTTTCCGATTTGAAAAGAGCAATTTATTTTATGCCGGGTTCAAATGAATTCAAGCAGAAGAATCTACAAACATCTGATATCGTTATTTTTGTTAATGGTAAACCATTTACGCTTCAAATTCCCGAAGAGCGAGTGTAAAATAATAGTAAAATTGTCTTTCCCAACTTGATTGGGAATCTATTCTTTAATCTCTTTGTGGATTCCCGTTTTCATGAGAATGACAAAAAAATAGCCCCTCAGCTTTCGCTGAAGGGCTAATTTCTAACTACAAATATCTATTTCATTCGAAATAGTTGCCCCTCCCAAAACAAATCGGGGCTATGTTTTATTTCATTAACAACATTCTTTTGTTGAATTCTGTTTTGTTTGTCCTCAGACGGTACAGATATACTCCGGATGCAACCCTTTTCCCATTTCCATCCTTACCATCCCAATATGCAGTTTGTACCATATCAGCCGGTACAAAATCTTTAAAGATAGTTTTGATCTTCTCACCCTTGATGTTATAAATTGTGAGCCGTACCGGACTATCCTCTACAAGTGCAAAGTTAATTTTTGTATCCGGGTTAAATGGATTCGGAAAATTTTGTTTAAGACCATAATCATCCGGTGTTGCAGGTGTTCCATTGTTGCCACCACCCTCCGGGATAAATAATGAAACAGGACCTAAAATATCTGCTTCTCCTGCATTATCTATGCATTCTAACCAATACCAGTAAGTTGTGTTTTCTACAATTGGGTAATTATCTATATAGGAATAATCTGTTGGTTCTGTAACTGTACCTTGTCCCGGTATCAAATCACCATAATTAATTTGAATTGCCTGACCCATATTTTGTGAAATACCTCTATATATATTCCAATAGGCATTATTAGTTTCACTTTGTGTTGTCCAATATATTACAGGTCGTCCGGAAAGTACCACTGTGAAACTGGATAAAGTAACCGGTAATGGATGAGTACTACCACTAATTGGAAGACCAACTACTGTAACTCCACCTAAAGCAATTATACCACCAACTTCGATCTCTAAACCTATCTCATCAGTACCTGAAGCTCCTGAATCTACATCAATAGTAAAGAAATACCAAGTTGGAGAACTTGAAGATATTCCTTCATCAGGACTAAAATCAAATTCAATTTCATCAAAAACATCAGGATTACCACTTCCTATTGAAGTATCACTACCAAAAGTATCATCAGTTGATCTCCAAACTTCAATTAAATCAATATCTGAAGCATCAAAGGTTCCCAGCATATGAATTATAATTTTGTCAATATACTTTGTACCACTGCCAGTATTCTCCATTTTTAATCTAAAGAATGCATTATCTTGTGATCCCGGAGCAAAACTTGTACCGGCATTATAATCTCCACCTGAAGCCTGAAGTGCTGCACTCCCGTCATAAGTAATCCCGGCATTTTGATCACTTGCAGCAGCATTTTGAGCAAGATCCTGATACTCTATCTTTATTGTATAAATTGCATTATCAACTAGAACATTACCACCGCTCACTGAGCTTATACCTGGCGAACCAGCAAGATTACTACCATCAATAGCCAATGTTTTATCAGTTCCCGATGCTTCACTAGTAACTTCTAATATGTAAGGAGAATTGGGATCTGCTGTCCCAGCAGTACGGGTGAATGTTAATTTTACAGTACTTGGATAAGCAGTTTCCGGTTGATCATATTGGACAGAAATATCCTCACCAACAGTTGCATTAGCAAGTGGCAGATCTAATGTTGGTGCTTCGGTAGAAGTGTCAGTGCTATAAGTTAGATAAGAATAATAATTTGTAGGTGCGTTATTTACTCCTGAATAAGATAGTTCTCCAAAACCATAATTGGTCGTAGGTGGAGGTGGAAATGATTGATGAGCAACTAATCCAAAATAGATTTCAATTGAAAGTGCCCCACTTGTATTTGCATCTTCTCCAGGCATAATAAATTGAAATGTTAATGTATTGGTGCTTGTAGAAAAACTAGACGCATCAACCTCTTTGTAAGTTTGATATGTAGAAGGAGGAGAATCACTATAATAATATATATAAAGTTTGTCATTTTGCGAGGAACCGTTATCGTGAATCCCTGCTTGTAAGACTCCACCTAAACCATTTCCCAATGCTTGAACATATACAGTTTGCCCCGCACCAGTTGATCCACCACCACTACCGGAAGTATTCGCTAATCCAACATTAACAAATTGAGGATTTGTCTGTCCAAAAGCTAAAGAACCAAAAACAAAAACTATAATTAAAACTAATAAATATTTTTTCATATTTCCTCCAACTTTTAGGAATATGTTATTTTTTCTTTTTTATGTTTATATGCGTATAAATAATTAATTCAATTTTACTGTCAATCTAAAATTACTTATCTTAATGAACTAAGTAATATATATACGCAATAATTAATCCAAAAAAAGCAACTTTTCCTTGTAGATTCCAGTATCTCTGCAACTCCACAATTTATAACACTTTATGTATAAATGTAATTTATTATATAACTAATGCAATTTGTTTTTATGTTTTTTTTGTATGACATTTATGGAGCTTATCTGACAAAAGTGTCGTAATATTATTACAGTGATAAACTTATTGATATCCCTGTTTCATATAAATTGTATTCCTTATCTGTTACAACATTTGTGTAGGGAGAACCTGTATTTCTAAACTTATATTTGTAATAATATTCTAGAGAGATATTATCATTTATTTTGTATTTTGCATCAGTATCAAATGTTACAATTTTATCATCTCTTCCATAATGATATTCATCCAGTTGATTCTCTGCTTGGAAGTAGAGGTGCTCATATTTTGCACCAAGATTAAAATTAACTGGTTTTGAATACAACGATATTACTGCAGGAAAGTATAATGAGAGATCAAAAATATCAGCTTGATAAGATGCATCCTTTATGATAGCTACCAGTTGTGGATTAATAAATGCATCTTCTGCTTTTGCATTTGAATATTTATAAGCATAACTGGTATTTATCCGAATCCAACTTGCTGGAGTTATTCTAATGCCAAGTCCATTCTCTATATTTTCTGCATCATATTCTGTAAAATACTCATTATAAAAAAGCTGAGAAAAAGCGAATTTGTAATTAAATTGATATTTTGGATTAAGTGTATAATTTACTTTACCTATATAATTATTCTTACTATAGGTAAAATCACGGAAAACATTTTCATTATCTAATACACTATCGTATCTATTAACGTAAATCTCTGGATGATAATAATAATACATACCAAAATTAAGTTTTTTACTAAGATATTGTTTTAGTGCATACTCCACATAATAATTATCTTCAAAGTCATTCTTTAAAAACTTATTATATTTTACTGCAATTCTATTAATTTGAGTATGACCTGCTATCAATCGGTGTTTCAGATTCAATTCCACTTTTGCGGAAGTGATAAGATCATCAGAAGTTTCTAAAGAAAATTTATTCGGTTCATTCCCACTTTCAAATCTATCCAAATCGCTTTGTGAAAGGTTGAGGATATTACTACTATATTTAGTTTCTAACGTGATATTTGAGTAAAATGTAAAATTCTGTGCTGCAAGCGAACTTGTAAGAACTATTATTAAAATTATTAAATATTTTCTCATTGTTTTCCAATCTCAACTGATGCTTTATTAATATAAAATCTAAAGATCAGATCTTTATTTTTATCTTTATTTTCTATTGAAATGTGATGTATTCCAGCAGGCAATTTAATTATATTCACATCACCGGTAGAAGGGATTATATCAGGTTCATTCCTGATCCAGCCACTCTTAGATTTATATGCTTTCTCGGTAAATTCCGCAAGAAACTCTCTTTTATCATACACCTGATAACGATAACCTAAATTAGTTATGTAATTTGTATCAAATATTATTCTACTAATTATCTTCAAAACTATCGGCCCTTCTAGTGTGAGCTGTATCTTATCTGACTTGGGTGTGTAATATGTATATTCCTTCTCATCGAGAATCAAAGTTTTTACTTCCCCATAAAAATTTGGAGAGAAACGAATGTAATCGATCTCTTTATTGGAAGAAACAATATTACTACCAGAAATCTTGAAAACAAGATCATTCTTCGAAATATTAGTTATTGAGAAATTAACTTTCTTCTCATAAATTTTTGTGACATATTTATTATAACTAGAAATGTTTTCTCCATTCACACCTCTGCTGGAATCACTTAACTTAGCAAATTTATCTAATATAAATTCTTCAATTCCAATTCTAACTTTATATTGATAATCAATTGATGGTCCATTACTAATAATTGCACGGGAATAGACATTAAGTGTATCAATATTGATAAGAGTACAGGAAATATTCTCAGCAGGTTTTAGAATAAAATAATTATAGATCTTACTGTTTCTCCTGTTATAGATCAGGAACTCAACGGGATCTGAATTATAGCGAATATCCACAGCCATAATAGAGAGAGTGATTCCTAATACTGCTAATGACAGAAGTATCTTTTTCATATTAAACATTGATCTCATCATCTTTAATTCTCAATTCTCTATGATCAAAAAAGATTACAATTAAGATTAAGATAAGCAATATAACAAAAGAAATAATTGTAATTATTACATTATATTTTTCATCTGAGAACATATTTCCATTTCCAGGTTCGGGGAGCGGATCGGGAGCTAAAGGAAGCTCTTTCATTTCAGCAAGTCTGGTAATGTCTAACAAATGAATAACAGGGATACCTTCATCTGCAAAAAGCAACATTGTGCCTTTAAGAGGTGGATTTGTTAATGTAAGATATCGATGTAACCCCGGATCAATTAATTTTCCATTTATAGTGGCTCCAATACTGGAGAGTCCACCTCCAACATTTACATAAAGTGCAATTTCGTCTTGACTAGAAGTTTTATAAATTCCCATTTTATGAAGAATATTCTGTTCAAGCGTTTCCGTACGAACTAATTGAATATTATGTTTATTAATATTTTCTATGATAAGTTCACGTCCGTTTTTACTCAATCCTCTTCCAAGATCGCGTCCACCACCAATTGAAGCAGCTATGCTTTTATAATCAAATATATTTTGTTGAATAAAAAATTCTTCCATATCAAGCCAGGTAAATTCGGGATCTGTAGCGCCAAACATAGAAGCTCCAACCGAAGATATGATAATGGGTTCCAATTCCAAAACTTTTGCGGCACTAAACACAGCAATATTTAATGCTGGGAAAGAGCCTGTACAGCTAATTGCAATCTTATCACCTTTTTTCAAATTCGCTTCTTTGAACATTTCCACGAGCACTGCAGCGAAATTTGGATTCAGGCTCGTAAGTTTTGAAGTTAGATCACCACGGTCTGTAACGATTGGTGATTGTTTATCGCCGATCATTGCAGTCCTATTCGGATCGTTCACTTCATCAATATAAATACCTTCTGAATTCCTAAATTCTTTTATAGCCAACTCAGCATTTTGCATCAATTTAGATGCAGAAAGCTTCTCTTTATAATATTTATCACTTATAAAAACTCGTGAATTTTCTACCCAAATAAATAATGCTATTGCAACAAGCATTAATAGAATTAAACTAAATTTTGATTTTGCACTGGGAATAAACATGATTCTCCTTATTCTATGATTTCTCCACCAAATATCAATACTAACAAAAATCGTACTATCACAGCTGCTACAACCATGATAGAAAGTGTTTTCACAATCCCTTGACGTTCCATCGAATTAGCAATAAGACCCGGAATAATAAATCCAATAACATTAACAGAATAATCTGAAGACAGATTAGCAAAAATGCCATAATATCTAGCCATCCAGCCTATGATAAATCCGAGAAGAACAGTAATTACCATTCGTCGTCTGCCGTAAATAAACATGAAATTTCCAAGAAATTTAACAATTATGAACACGATAATACTAATTGATAACGTCGCTAAAATTGTGATAGGCTGATGTAAATGCATCGCAACATAGCCGGCAACTACAATTCCACCTGCAGCTGCTCCAAAAGTCTCCAGAAAGAACAAACTAATTAATACACCTAAACCAATTGCTACTTCAAACATTTTTATTCCTTTCTTTAAAATAATTTACAATAATTCCACCATTGCCACCAATATTACCAATACCAAGCATAAGTATCTCTTTCGCTGGTAATTTTACTACACAATTTGTCAACCTAAGTCCTGTAATCCATCCACAATCAGTAATTTTATTCTTATCTAATTTGTTACTTATAGCATACGAATATATTGTATTCGTCTGCTCACCGATCAGATATAGGTGGTCATAATCTACTTCCTTAAGCATACGAACAAGCTGCTTTGAACGGAATATTCTATCTGCTCTGGTACTTAAGACTATGGCAACTGCATGAGTGTGAGGATAAAGTTCTTTTACCGAATTGATAACAAATTCTGTAGACTCCGGATCATTAGCAGCAAAAGCATGAACAAAATGTAACTCTGTATCCTTGCTCTTATGCATATATATCTCCATTGCTCCAATATCCGGTAATGCTGTATACATGCCTTCAATAGCTGTTTTTTTATCGATTCCAAAATGCTCACAAACCTTTAATGAGAGGGCAACGTTTTCCTTATGTTCTATATAAGAAAATCCCTGCATATCTTCGTTTGAAATTCCGGAATCCTCAGATTGAATGACCTCACAATGAACTTTTTTTGCTTCTTTTTGGATAATAGGAAAAACTTTCTTTTCTGCGGTAAACAGAACACCATGTTTGGGAATCGTATTGCATAGAGAGCGTGTTACATTTTTAAGTCCGGGTCCCATAACATCCAGATGGTCCATTCTGGAATTTGTAATAATTCCAATATTAGATTTAACTATCTCATGCTCTGTAACCCACTGGTATTCAGGTGTAACTGCCATGCACTCAAGAACAAGAATATCAGTTTGTTTCTTTGCAGCAAATTTCATAATCTTGATCTGCTCTTTAATATTTGCACCATGATGTCTAATGATCGGTGTTTCACTTCCATCCTCATAAATTAGGGCAGGAGCAGAACCGGTAGTCTTGGCGATAGTCTTCTTACTTCCGGCACGAAGTCCAGCAGCAATAAGACGCGTAACACTAGATTTACCCCTTGTTCCATTTATGTGTATGATTATGGGAATTTTCTTTCTACTGATCTTGCACTTCTGAAATTCGTAGATCCCAAAAGTGAGTAGTAGTAATAATCCAATTATCAAACCAAACATATTATTCTACTATTAATCTACCGTTAGTTATTTCAATTTCATTAAAGTTAGAAATCTCATTGCCATTTTCATCGATCATTTGCAAATTCTCAAAAGTTAAATTAGTTTGACCAACGGCAGAACCTTCAATACTAAAAGTAAAAAGCTCTCCATCACCATCAATTCCATCTTCACCTGAAGTTTGCTGCAAACTGATTGTAATGCTTAATCTATCTTCTTCCACCACATTCAATTCTACCAGATCAGAATTCCAAAATCCTCCAACTACCACAGCATTTGAAACCAATTCTGCTATAGAACTATCGAAAACGATTTCAGCAGAAAATGCAAATAGATTTTCAGCATTTTCTACCTTGATAATATAATCAGTTTCTGTATTTACCGTTACAGTTTGTTCAGATGGACTGAAAATTAACTTAAGATTTTCTTCTTCAGGTTCTGTTGAATCATTTGAGCAAGATATCGAAAATATCATCACCGCAATTATTATCAGAAAGAGTATTCTTTTCCCGGATAATTCAGGATTAAACACAGTTCTTAACATTTTATTCTCCATTTTTCTATTTCAACAACATCATTTTTTTTGTATCAATTGTTTTTCCATTTAATTTCAGCTTATAGAAATATAATCCACTACTCACCTTTCTACCTGCTGAATCTTTTCCATTCCAAACGACATTATGCTCACCTGCATTCATAGTAGATCTAACAAGTTCTTTTACAAGCTGCCCCTTAATGTTATAGATAGATAATTCTACTGAGCCATTATCTATAACGGAATAGGAAATATTGGTTTCCGGATTGAAAGGATTGGGATAATTCTGTTTCAGACTATTTATTTCGATCGGCTGAATTATAGGCAAATCAAATTCACGTGCAATATAATTTTTTATCAGTAGTTCATTTCCTGTATTTCCCAAAGAATAGTAAATATCTTCAAAATTAGAACGACTTGCTTCTAATTCTTCAGGGCTGAATGGTGGTAGCCCCATAGTTGAACTATGAGTAGCTCCCCAGTTCAATCCAATAGCGAGAACATCGGCAATATTAACTTCACCATTACCATCGCAATCTGCCAAAGATGCTACATCGATATCCCATCCACCGGGATAATCATTAGCTGCCCAGACAAGAGATGTAGTAGTTCTGGCATTACCAGTCTGACGCCAATAAACACCGATCGGCAAAATATCTTCTACGCTTACAACACCATCAAGATTTGTATCTCCAGGCCAAATAAGATCATCAGTTGAATAGACATTAATAAAACCATTTTTTATTATCTCGTCAGATCCTTCAATATTCTCAACCGAAAGTGTTATATCATAACTGCCGGGATCAGAGAAAGTATGAACTGGATGTCGCTCTTCTGAAGTTGCACCACCATCACCAAATGTCCAAAGGAATTCATTATAGAAATAAGGTGGAGTTGTGAGATTTATAAAGTTCACTTCGTAAGGAACAATACCATAAATTCTCTCAGCTGTAAAATCTGCTATTGGAACAGACGGTGCAACAAATTCAGGTTCCTCAGTTGTAAATTTTATTGAAAACTCATTCTGAATTGGTGATGCACTTTGAGGATAGATATTAGCATAAGTATAGAGTAATCCTGCAGATTGGTCATGATTTTCAATTCCAATTGTTGCATAATTACTTGTTGCATCAGGATTATTGGCAAGTTGATAATTAAATTGGATCTCTCCATTACCACTTGCAGTTGGATATGAAGCAGGATCATAAAGAACTATCTCAAATTTTTCAATCGATGAATTATCGTATCTATTTACACATTTATTCCATTCTATAATAAATATGTTTTCTGTTTCATCATAATAATAGCAGATCCTCATATCAGCATGTTCTCCACCGCTCTCTTCTCCAATGAGATCGTCCCAATACGGAGCTATCATTCCATAGGGACCCAGAGCTGAAGGGATATTCCAATTTCTGAAATAAGTTTCCCAAGTTGGGTGCATTGATATCCAACCATTTGTACAAATTGTTAAGCTGTCTCCAATTTCACCATAAAACTGGAAATCAAATGGCATTGGTATTATTACGGACCTGTCATCTCCTAGTTCAAGCACATTACCATTGCCGCCTTCTAACGGGTCGATCTCGATCCATTCGTAATCGGGACTATTCTCATAGAATTGGTCATTACTATCGTAGGCATAATATCCAAAAGTATCTGGTCCTGTAGGTGCATATTGGTCTATATCTCCAATTTCCAAACTAAAATAAATAATTGTTGTAAGCCCGTCAGCATTGGAGATGTCTATTTGGAATGGAACGTTTATTCCAACAAAACATTCTTCAACAGCCTGAACTGTAAATTCAGCTGTTGCTGTTTCATCAACGCTCACATTACCAATATTAAAGTTGGAAGTTACTACATTAACATCGTTTGTAAGTGCAATTAACTCAGCATTAATAGATGTTGCATCAAAAGAGCCGATATTCTTGAATGAAACTGAAATGTCACTTTCTTCATTCGGTTCTAAAATACCATTTCCACCTACTACAACATTCTCAAATTCAAATATTAAACTACTGACAATAATTTGGAATTTTGCAGTACTGCCATCAGAAATTGCAAGATCAAATTCGATGATCTCATTATTCGGACAGTTTGAAATTATTTCAATATCGTATCCCTCAGTTACTGAGGAACCGGCATTAATATCTCCAAAGTCAGCAGAAGTTGTAATAACATTCACATTACCATTACTTGAAGTAAGATCTGCAGAAATGGAGCTTGCAGTTTGTGTTCCAAAGTTCTTTAAAGTAAGGTCAAGCTGCACCGTTGCTCCTGCAACTATTGCACTTGTTGGAGAAACATTTTCAAGACCAAGATCAACATTAGCTTGAATTACATCGATTGTTTGTTGAAGAGGATGATAATTTGGTTTTGTAATAGTTAGCACAATTTCACCAGCTGTTAATGACTCAAGATAAATTATTGCAGAGCCATTTTCAACTACAGTTGTAGAGTAAAATTCATCCGCTTTTATTGCAGTTACTATTGCTCCGTCCAAACCGGTAAGATCTAACTCAATGAAGTTAGTTCCCACATTAACTTCTGTAGGCAAAGCACATGAAATATCTTGCGGTACTGTAGTCCAGATCGATAATGATGGGTCACCAAGAATATTATAAACACTAAAATAAAATTCTACATAATCACCCGGTTCTCTGTTTAATGGAAAGTTATCATAAAGTTCATATTTCCCGCGTAACACAGCACTTCCAAAAGCAAGATTATCTTCATCCAGCACTCCATACCAGAGTCCAGAAAATATAGAATTATTTAATTTTGTACGTGTATGCAGATCAGATGGACCCACAAAAACCACACCTCCTCTTGGATTCGAAGGGCTACCAATCCTTAGCCATTCTTCACCAAAACAAGGATCAACACTACTATTTGCAAAATCTCCTGTATTACAAACAATTGATGTCATTACTGGTAACATTTGTCCATTACTCAAATCTTCCATATTTTCTACATGATAACGTGGATAATGCCAACCATTGGCATCTCCCCAACCTCGATAACTTACAATCCCGACACCAGCATTTATAGAAGCAGTGATCTGATTTGTTCCCGGGTAAATATTATAATATGGAGGCCAGTAATAGAATTCATCAATATTTTGATAGCCATATACATCCATTTTATCTTTAAGCCATTTTGTAACTTTTACGGGAGTCGTCGGGTAAGGTGGAGAGGAACTGAAATTTCCAGCCACAAGAGTAGCATTCTCAAACCAGTGAGTACTATCCATATAAGGTGTCTTTTCATAGTATAGAGTTTTGGCTATCATAGTTTGTAATTCTATGACACTATCAAATGACATTCTGCCGATAATCATTTCGGGAAAATAATCATCACCTTCTAATGTCGTGTATGGATGGTCAGTAACATTGCTGTCTCCTCCGCTGCTAACTATATAGAAAGAGGGAATTTCATACAGCTCGTCTATCCCCGTATCACCTGTAAGAAGAATATAATCAGGAGGATATTCTGATGTGTCATAAACATCCTGTATATATGCTTTTATATTAGCATTTGTACTGCCAATATCTTCTATTGTTACAACTTCAGTTTCTATTCCCTTTTGATTTTTCCAATCTGTGAAAATTTGCACATAACTCAATAAAGTTTCATGAGTTATAATAAGCATTTTGGATGGAGATACTGAAGCGTCTCTAAGATATGATCTCTCAAAGTTATCTACCATAGAACGATAAAGAGGCAGGAAAGCTGCAGAAATCTTTTGAGGGATTTGAACCGGATCTGTCATTTTCAATTCAATATCCAGACTCTTTAAGACAGTTGATATACCATCTGTTTCTTTAGTTTTAGATATTTTAATTTGATGAGCATACAGATCTCGCATAATGAAACTCTGTTGTAGCTCAATATAATCTTCTCCGGCTGCAGAATGTGTTCTAAGTAATTCACCATCAGCAGAATACTCTGCTATTTCACATTCATTAACAATAATTTCTACATTTCTTGAAGGCAAGGCAATTACCTTCTCCAGATCACCTTGCTCCAATTTGTTATCATTATTTACAAAGGTAACCCTCAATCCATCACCAGATCTTTGATATTCTAATATCCCAAATAGTGAATGTACTGTAAATAACAGTAACATTAGTAAAAGAAATTTCTTCACATTTCCTCCAATTATTTAATTAACATCATTTTTTTAACTTGGTTTATTTTAGTGGTCTTGAATCTGTAAAGATAAATCCCACTTGCCGCTTTCTTCCCACTATCATCTTTACCATCCCAAACTGCGGAATGGAATCCGGCATCTAATCTGCTATTAATAAGCTTTTTAACCTTCTCACCCTTAATATTGTAAATTACAAGATCTACATTATCGGCATCAAGCAAACTGAACTCTATTTTAGTTTCAGGATTAAATGGATTAGGATAGTTGCCAATAAGAACAGTGTGTGTTGGGATAAGAGGATCATCAGCTTCTGTATGCTCCACGATAACTTCATTTGTCGAAGCAGATTCATACTGTCCATAAACTCCGGTTACATAGTATGTATAAGTTCCGGTAGGAACATTAAAATCTGTATAAGTTGTTACTCCAGTCACATCATCAATGGAAACATCATTACGATAAATTCTGTAACCTGTTAAACTTCTTAGAGCAGAGGCGGCGTCCCAGTTAAGGATAATATCCGGTTCTTGTGATTCTGCAGTAAGGTTTGTAGGTGGATCAAGAACTATTGTAACCGATTCTGTATTGGAAGGCAAAGATTCATTATTGTCATCGTACAAAGCCGTTACATAATATGAATAATCTCCTCCGTCCAAGCCATCATCATTATATGTAGTCTGAGATGGATCGTTTATTTGGACTATCTCAATATTATTCCTGTAAA
>JAGLPW010000047.1 GCA_023137125.1 Candidatus Cloacimonadota bacterium
CTATTCCAATGCAGTTCTTTAATAACATGTTCCTCGGCATGGTTGATGGTCTTGTAATGGACATGCAAAGAGGATCAGAGAAAATGATCGAAACTCTTGTAGAAAATAAATAGGGGGCAATAGTGTTACGCAGAAAAAGAAAAGATTTGGGGGGTATCCCCACTGCATCAATGTCTGATGTTGCTTTTCTGCTGCTTGTCTTCTTTCTATCAACTACAAAATTTGATATCAAAAAAGGCTTGGGGATAGTTTTACCGGCTGTATCTGACGGCACTCAGAAAAAGGTTAAATTAAAAGATGATAACCTTACAAAGATCTGGATAGATAAGGATGGAATTATAACTCTTATATCCGGTGGAAATGAGCGGGTCGTTCCAATGAATGAATTGCAAAAGATCATACATAAGATTGTTAAAGACAATCCTGATATGGTAATATCCCTTAAAACAGATAGAAAAAGTAAATACCAGTATATGGTGAAGGTTTTAGATAAACTTCAAGCTTCTGGTGCAGAAAAAATTTCTTTATCAACGAATTAGGAAGGTATTATGGCTAATATAAAAAAAAGCGCTAGACCAGAAACGGCAATACCAACTGCATCTATGTCTGATATAGCTTTCCTACTTCTTTTATTCTTCATGGTTTCTACTGTATTTGTAAGAGAAAAAGGAATACCCGTAACAATGCCGAAAGCTGCAAGTATTGAAAAAATACCACGTAATCATTCGGCTACGATATATGTGAACAAAAGCGGATTGATCTCAATTGATGATTTTGTTGTTTCCATACCTGATGTAAAGTACGTTATGCAGAAGAAATTAGCAGAAGACTTTAATGTGTTAACTTGCTTCAGAACAGATAAAGATACGAGCTATGGTATTATGTCTGATATTCTGAATCAATTACGTGAAGCTCAAACCTTACGTGTTTATTTTGAAGCAAAGTTACTAAGGTAGGTGAGAGATGAATAAAAGAACAGTTGATTGGAAAGATATTGCAGAAAGTTATTATGATAAATCAGTAAGTTTAGCGATCCTGATATTATTATTTGCTTTTATTGTTTCACCTAAAGTTGAAGTAAAACCGTATAGCAGAAATATCAATATCACCGAAGCAATTGATATCCCACCAGAGATCAGAGAAAGGATCAAGCCACCGGAAGAGACAGTAAAACCCGTGGTTGAAATCATTATAGAAGAAGATCTTGATAGCGAAGATGATGAAGATATAGAAATTATAGAGACTATTGGAATAACATCTTTAGATCCATATGAAGAAATACAAGAAAAAATTCTTGGTTCAACTTCCAAATTTGTTGTATATGAAGATGCACCTTTTGCTATTAAAAGAGCTCCGTTAGTTTATTCGACTTTTGCCAGAAATGCAGGGATTGAGGGTGATGTAATTCTACAAGTGGAAGTGTTTACAGATGGTTCTGTTGGAGCGATTGAAGTCTTAAAATCACTGATGTCAGGTCCTGGTGGATTAGACGAAGCTGCTATAAAGAGTGTTAGACAATGGGTATTTTCACCTGCCAAAAGTGGTGGAAGGCCTGTAGCTTGCTGGGTTACATTCCCGGTTAATTTTTCGTTAAATTAAAAATCTTGGGGGATTTTATATGAATATTAGTAAATTAAAAGTGTTAATTATTCTAATGCTTCTTATCATGTTTGCTGTAAGTGCATTTGCCAGAACTTATGATGAACCTGTTGCAGATAAGAAATTTGATACTTCACAAGTACATAATCTTGGAAATATCTGGTTACGAGTAAGTAACTACGGTTTCTTTGGTTCAGGTGAAACGGATCCTAAATGGCCATCACTTGAATATCCGGGGGGATCATCTATTGATTATTTATACCTTGGTGGATTGTGGTTTGGTGCAAAAAAAGTAAAAAGAGACCATTTGGGTAGACAATATTACTGGCTCAATTACCCACCAAACATTGATGATGACTTTGTGATCTATGGTGATTATGCAAACGGTTATAACGACACATTAACAGCAGTGGTGGATACGTTGGTTAGTATTGGTGTGGATGGATGGCGCCGCATAAATGAACTCTTGCCTGCTTATAATCCATTGGAAGCTTCTTATCTTGGATCACAGTATACTGCACATAATTATCAAGATAAAACTGTTACAACTTCTATCAGAGATCAGAGAAAAGGTGTAGATGATGATAATGATGGATTAATTGATGAAGACCCTTTAGGATATGCTTTCCCATTTAGAGATGGTACTGAACTGCCTGATGTATTTTCTGTGTATGGTGGAGATTGGCTTCACTTTTCAGAGGGTGCTTATGGGACTGATATAATAACAGATGAGGATAATCAATCAATTTGGTACCCGCTCGGTTTTGTAGATTTAAGTGATGACACAAACGATTTGTATAATTTCTCTGAGCCGGCAGATGATGATAGTGATGGAATTGTAGATGAAGATGGGTATCCGGTTTCCGAACAAGATTTTGTTTCATACTATTATGATTATAGTCCTTTCGAAAACGGTAATCCTAATACAGATAGAGACTATAGTTCTAGTGCAGGTACAAATACACACGTTCCGCTGAATATTCGAGTAAGGCAGATGAGTTATCAGTGGAGTTATGATTATATTAAAAATCTGGTTTATGTGGAATTTAATATTACAAATATGAATCAACAAGATACGCTTTTCGATTGTGCCATGGGTGTTTATATGGATTCCGATGTTGGTCCGCAATCTTTTGGTGCATCCTCAATTGCACCGGATGATCTTAGTAGTTATGTCTCTGGTGAAGGATACGAATTTGCCTATACTTATGATCAAGATCAAGATGGTGGATTGACTACAGGTTATGTTGGCTCTCGTGTTTGTACACCAGACCCCGAGCAATTAGAATTTGCCTGTTGGGTCTGGGATGTAGATTGGGGTCCGGATGATTGGCAACCACTGCATTATGCTTCTACAACTAATAGTACAGCCAATGAGAAATACTGGTTATTAACTGGAAGAAATCCTGATGATACTTATGCAGTTAATCTTAGAGACAATCCTGATTATCAGATCATAAATGAACCTTCCGGCACTGATACTAGATATCTTTTTGGTTTTTATGGTGCTCAATCTCATACTGGTGACACTGACTTACCGGGCGAGCCTGGTTATGGAATCGATGACTACCTGGAAATGGAAGAGGGTGTTTATTTCAAACGCTGGAATCTTCCACCAGGAAGAACAATGAAGATCGTTATTGCCGTATTCCCTGGTGACAGTGTTTTTGAATTAAGTAATACTGCTCGATTTGCCAAGTTTATTTATGGTAAAGCTCAAACACTTACTACCGTTGTAGAACCAGATATTTTCCCTCATTATCAAGCTCCGGAACCACCGGATTATCCACAGATGTATGCAGGACTCATTAATGATGGGAATGCAATAGGATTGTATTGGGATAACATATCAGAATATACTATAGATATGGAGTTTGTTCCTCCAAGTAATGTTGGCTGGCAAGAAGTTTTTCCGGGTTTAGACAGTACCGTAGCTGAAGCTGATACTACATATATGCCGTTAGAATTCACGCCAAGTGTCTGGGGTATTGAAACTGCAAATCCTGAGAATAGACTTGTGAATCCATGGACAGCATTCAGGCTGAGACATGATTTCCAGGGTTATACTCTATATGGTAGATCCGGAAGTGGTTCTCAGGAAGATTGGGTAGAAAAAGGTAAATGGGATAAATACGAAACTGATCAGGATCTCATTGACTATCAAGTTAATTTTGGTGATTCCCTTTTTGTAGATTACCAAGGTGAACTTGGAATTGGAACGATTGGTCAGTCTCTTTTAAATGAAATACCAATTATTGAAGAAGATGAAAATTATTATCATCTAAGTGAACAATATGAATTAATTCCATTTGATATTGGAGTTGATGATTTTGTTTTTGGTAAGCATATTTATGATTATACAAAAACAAAAGCCACTGCTGATGAAGATGTTGTAGATGCATGGTCTGATGATGAAAAGGCTTTATATTTTGCAAATCCAAATCTTTTGGCAATACCAAATGGTTATGATATATATCTTGAATTATACTCTAGAAGCTTGATCCCATTAGCAGGATTTATTAGTGGAACCATTCTTGAGGATCCAGTAAAAATTGAAGAGACAAGAGTTAAGCGTCTCTCTCGTAGATATTATCATGAAATAATTTCTCATCCACCTAAAGGTATAGAATATTATGTTGCTGTTACTACATGGGATAGAGGTTACCCATCTGAGAATATCCTCTCTCTTGAATCTGGCAGAGATGCTGATGCTAACATGAAGATACTATTCCCTGGACCATCTGCGAAATCTGACATGGAAAATATTTATGTTGTTCCAAATCCATATATCGGACAAAGTAAATTTGATGGTAGAAGAGAAGATGACTTCACAGGTGATAGAAGTAGAAGGATCTGGTTTGTGAATATACCGGAGAATTGTACTATAAAGATATATACACTTGCCGGTGACCTTGTTGATAAAGTTGTACATCATGGCAGTGAAGGTGAAGATATCATTACGATTGGTGCAGCACTTAATAAAGATAAGTTGAAGAAAAGTGATATTACTGCAACTGGAATGGCTTCGTGGGATCTGTTGTCTAGAAACAACCAGATAATTGCTGCCGGAGTATATCTATTCTCAGTAAAAGATCATGACACTGGGAATATCAAAGTTGGAAAGTTTGTTATAATTAAATAATTGAGTTTTAGGTTCACAGGCAAAACGTCTGTGAACCAAACTCACAATGATAAATGAGAGGTAAAATATGAGAAAATATGTTGTTATACTTATGATACTTATTATTATTCCAGGGTTGCTGTTTGCTGATATTTTTGCAAAATCAGGTACAGCCGGGCTTCAGTTCTTGAAAATAGGTATTGGCGCAAGAGCTCTCGGTATGGGTGAAGCATACACAGCAGTTACAAATGATATTTCTTCAATTTACTGGAATCCTGCTGGTCTTGCATTGAAAGCACAAGATCAGGTTATGTTCTCTCATACTGCATGGGTTGCAGGTATTAACTATGAATTTGTAGCTTTTTCTAAAGTTACTTCATTAGGTACTTTTGGAGTTAGTACGGCACTTTTGCATATGGATTATATGGATGTAACTGAAGAAGAGATTTTTGGACCTACTGGTGAAGAATTCACCTGCTACGATTTTATGGCCGGTATCACATATGCAAATGAATTTACAGATAAGTTCTCATTTGGAACTAATATTAAATTTGTATATGAAAAGCTTGATGAATATGCTGTAAATGGAATTGCTGTGGATATTGGTTCTTTGTATAATACAGGTTGGAAGAATCTTACAATCGGTATGGCTATAAAGAATTTTGGTCCAGATCTTGAGTACGAGATCGATGAAGATGGCGATGGCTTATTAAATGAAGATCCATTTGATCTTATCGACAATGATGGAGATGGACTAATTGATGAAGATCGTGATGAATTCCCATTTAAAATTCCTATGGGGTTCTCTCTTGGTGTAGCAATGGACATATATGCAAGGGATAATCAACTATTGTTAGCTTCTATTCAGCTAGATAACTGTGTTGACAGACAAGAAACCTATAATGTGGGAATGGAGTACAAGATAGGTACTTTTAAAATTAGATCAGGATACCAATTAAATTATGACGAAACAACCTATTCAGCTGGTTTTGGCTGGAGCATTCCAACCAGCTTTGCTGTAATTGATATAGATTATTCTTATACTGATATGGGAGATCTTACGGAGAGTTTTCTAGAATCTCCACAAAGGTTATCATTGAAATTGTCATTTTAAAAAAAATAGCACAAAAAAAGGGAGGAAAAAATGAAAAAGATGTTAATTCTTTTGGGTTTAAGTTTGTTAGTGTGTTCACTAGTAGCTGAAGATTTTATGCAACCAGCCCAAGTTGCAAAGGAAAGCTATAGTCCGGCAATGCGTTATGGAATGAGAAATGTGTCCAGGGAACAAGATCCTGCACCGGAATATTCATTCATTCCTAATGGTGATGGTGAGAATACGACTTACTTAACAAGTTCGTATTATGATTACATGCCCTTCAGTTACAACGGGCATAACTTAAGAAAACAACCTGCTGTTTCACAACCGGGTGGTTTTCCAGCAGATGGATGGTATGTAACTTATATGCGTTCTGAAACACAATCAGTGGGTACAGACCGTAGAGCTTATTACAGTTATATTAATGCTGATGGAACACTTG
>JAGLPW010000048.1 GCA_023137125.1 Candidatus Cloacimonadota bacterium
TTAACCCAGTGATCAATCGTGAAGGTTTCACAACTCTAGCGATAGATCCTTATACAGGTGACCCATTTGTGTCTTGGCATGCAGTAACAGAACCGGATGGTACTTATGATAGCCATATGTCTTATGCAATATTCCATATCACAGGTACACCAGGTGGATGGAGAGCACCATTTATCCTATTTGATAATCCGGAAATGAGTGAGCCTTTTACAAATTCATCAGATGACGAATTTATCTGGCCTCAAATTTGGGTTGGACCATCTCCAGTAGCTGACAAAAGAAGAGTTCATGCTTATGGAAATAATTATGCTCATACAAATTACAATAGTCTTTATCTGTATGCAGATTTTGACGATAATGATCTAATGATGACATCAGATCTTGATTGGACAATACAGTCATTCCCTTATTGGGATTATTTAACATATAGTGATATTGAGCGTATCAATAAGGATATGATCGTAAGTAAAGATGGTCAAGTAGCTTTCGTTGGTGCTTTTGGTGATTCTCTATTTGCAATGTACAGTGATGATTACGGTGAAACATTTACAAATTATACTCAACAGCTTAAGCAGCCTATGGATAGTCCTACAAATCTAAATCCACCTTACGATCCAGTATGGCCAAATGATGATGGTTCTCCAGCTGAAATGTATATAGTTCCTTCAAGTGATCTCAGTCATTACAATTGTGCATTTACAGAAGATGAAACAAAAATAGTATGGATGGCTGGCGTGAATTATAATTCAGCGGAAAATATGGCTGGTGGCACCTATTGGCCAGCATATATATATCCAAAAATATTTACATTTGATACAGCAACAGCAGAATTCAGCTTTTATGACATGGATGTTCAGGATACTGATCCTGGTGATGATCATTTGGCAGTAGCATTTGACCTTGATGATGATGGTGTTGTAGATGCATATGATGATGATGGTTGGCCTATTGTTGTCATGAGTGCTCCAAGCTGGCTCTTCCTTGGTGACTGGCAAAATGCTTATTTCCATGAAAGTAACTGTAAAGTTGTCTCAAATGGAAACTGGGTAGCTGCTGTATGGCATGATGGTGCAAAACTTCAAGAGGCATATAGTGAAGTACCAGGATATGAAGGTTGGGTAAATGAATCTGAAATTGCTATCAGTATTTCTGATGATAGCGGTTTAACATGGTCAGATATCAGATACATCAATGCAAATCCACTCGATAATGTTATTGACCCAACTGGTCATTTTGATGGCAACTATGCACCTGAATTTGAAGGCATGATTCCTGTTACTATATCTCTAGATGATAAACTTGAAATCCTTAGTAATGATCCAGATAACTACCATGCCAAACTTAGTTTCGTATTCATAAATGATGGTGAATATGGTTCAGCAGTTCAAGGTGAGGGTGGATGGACAAATAGCCCATTACTTTATGCTGCTTTCGATATTGAGTTTCAAGAAGCATTTACTGGTACTTCTTTAGATGATGTTACAGTTACACCAAGTGTAGACCTTTTAGGTCAAAACTATCCAAATCCATTCAACCCAACTACAACAATAGCATACAACATGGTTGAAGATGGTAATGTTACTATCGAAGTATTTAACATTAGAGGTCAAAAAGTTACTACTCTTATAAACGAGCATATGGAAGCTGGTGATCATACTCTTGTTTGGGAAGGTACTAATAAGAGCAATCAAAAAGTAGCTAGTGGTATCTATTTCTACAAAATGAAATCAGGTAACTACTCTTCTACAAAGAAAATGATCCTTATGAAATAAGTGAATTAGCCCCGACCTTTTTTGGGAGGGGCAACTTTTTTTCCTTATGAAATAAGTGAATTAGCCCCGACCTTTTTTGGAAGGGACAACTTCTTTTCATTATGAAATAAAAAGATTTGTCCTGACGATTTTATCGGTGGGATAAAGTTTCTTACTTAATGAAGTTATTCTTCATAAAATATACAAAACGCCCTGATTGATCAGGGCGTTTTTTTTACTTGCCTTATTGTTTTGAGCATTGACTATAGATAATAATAAAGAGCTGTTCTTTAATTTTACTTTGACTATGTCATGGGTTACATACAATTTCTTACTTACTAAAGTAAGATGCAATTGTACTTCTTATAAATTTGCAGCGTTTCTCGTTACAGTATAACATCCTAAGAAATTGTAGTACATAATATCACTCTTATACGAATTGAAGCTGCTAAACTAATTGTATTAATTAAGTTAATTGTATCAGCAAGGGAAATAAGGTAGAACGACGTTTATCTATATGAAATGAGAAGCAAATTACCTTGAAAGGGTTGCTTATGGGAAAACATCCAGTTTTGCACTTTAATGTATTTTCTTAATGTTTGTTTCCTATAACCTGGAAAGAATCAGTTGTAAGAGTTTTTTAAAAGAGACTTAACTAAAGTTAGTATTCTATTTCATCTCATTTTAAATTGCAAATTTAATTAAGAGTATAAACTTTTAAATCTTTGGATTATGAAGTCTATTATTGAATTCTCATCAGACCCAAAAAAATAGTTGTCAACGGCAGAGTATTAAAAGAACAAAGATCATTCTTCAAGGAATATCTATTCGTTATCTTAACAATGTGTAGTTTATTCATTTCTTCATATTATATGTAAATGTATAAGATAATATTAATAACTATCTCAGTTGAAAATAAATGACAATTTCAATTCTTTGACTAATATATTCAGTTAATAGAAAAGATTAGTAATAGAACTATAGATTTCTAACTCATTGATAGTTCAACTCAATTGCGGTTTATTAAGCTCATCTGTAGAGATATGACTACTTATTAATAATGTAAGTGACAGAATAAAAAGTTAAATTATTTACAATGTATACTAATAGTTTACGAGTGGATAAAAAAAAGTGATGCTGAGAAAAATCAGCATCACTTTTTTTGAGTTATTTGTTATTTATGGAATTTCATTCAATATTTGTGTCATCATTGCTTTAACTTGTTCCTGTACCATAAAAGTAAGAGGGAATCCAAATATATAACAAGAATTATTTGTTGTGATATACTTTAGCCCTACCGGTTTTCCATTATATTCATCAAACTGTTCTTGCGTAGGATCGAAGGAACCTGTACCAACTGGCTTACAAACGAAATCATATATCACTTCAGAATTATGATCATTGAAAAAAGCTACCGGTTGAAGCCCTTCAACTATATTTACTAAATTGTTAAAAGGATTTGGTAAAAGCAGATCGATATCAGGATAACTCCCTTGACCTTCAGCACCAATAAAGAATGGATTATTGTAGTATTGTACACCTGCAGGTATACGGCCAACTGCATCCATATTTTGTAGAGGGATACCAAAATATTCATCTAAAATATTAAAGCCATTTAGAGAGCATTTTTGTTGTATTGTTCTGAGAGTAGCTCCACCACTTAATATCAAGTTACCACCTTGAACCAGATAAACTTTAAATGCTTCAAATTCCTTCCAAAAAGCGAACTCTTTTGCACCATTATCTGAATGATAAATTATTACTTTATACTGCTGTAGATCAGATGGTGCAATAAGAGATTTTCCATAATGTAGTTCGTCCATTGAATTTGAAATCATGAATGTATTAAGTTCTTCTCTATTAATATAACCATGCTCGCTTACATAGTCTGAGATTATGTATGTGTATAACAAATCAGTATATTCTCCAGGGAACTCATTATTTGCTACAATATCATCATCAATGATCATCACGCCGGCTTTCTCTTCCTTAGGAACAGGTGCTGCTATTGTATATGTGAATTCATGAGGTGTTAGATCTACTGCACCTTGCAGGTCAATCGCTCGAACTTCAAAAGTATGTTCTCCATACATGTTGTCAAGTGAACCACCAAAACTTGTAAGTGTTACTGTAGTTGCTCTACCGATAGGATAGTTGACACCAACACGAAGCCATTCTTTACCATCATCATCAACTTGAAGATGTACACCTTCTGCTGGGATAGGAGGATAGTAGTATGGTTCTCCATCAAGTCTAATATCATAACCAACGATTTCACAAAAATACGGTTGCCCAGTTATCTCATCTAGAGTTATGTCTTCTCTTGGACTTTGAGGATTATTATCTTCAAATTCACCATTATATCCCCATCTCATATAAGTTTTAAAGTCGTTACTGCCAATTGCAGTGTATTTACCTTCAGAGCTATACCAAAATGCTGTTGCGTGATGAGCTCCATCGGAGGTTTGTACTGATGGTAAAATATCAGCGATTGCGTCGTCAAGATAGGTAGCAAAATGGTCTGTTCCTAGTGAATATATTCCATTTGCTTTTGAATCACCATCACCAAAATAAATTACTGTACCAGGATAAAATCCTTCCTTAACAATAAATGAGATTTCTAGTTCATCAGATTCAATAAGTGCAGTATCTACAGCTTTTATGCGGAGGAAAGTTGAATCTTGAGGAACATCATCTATAAGCCCGTTAGGAATAAGCGGGTTGTTATTTAACCCACTATGAAGAGCTAATGAGACATCATAGAATCCTAGTGTAGATAACCATTCATCAGCATATCCACCATCATTTTCAGGTATTAGGACACCGTTTAGATCTTTTCTTTCTAACTTATATTTAAAATAATAGGGAATTGCTCCAACAAATGGATCACTGTCTCTCATTACAAATTCAAAAACAATAGCAGTACTAATGGATTCTCCGGCAATTTCTGTACCTATTAGAACTATTGGAATATTAGAATGAGCTTGGAAGTATTTGCTGGCTGCTTCACTTTCTAATTCGGCATTATCTCTACACTTTACTTCAAAGATACTAACTACATTTGCGCTGTCTCCATTTGCATCAGCAGCAGGAAAATTAATTGTAGCATAAGTCTGATCCATCCATATTGTAGTTTGGGCAGATTGATTTAATGGGATGCTTTGATCAGCATTCGGTAAGTAGAATTTAACCCAACCATCTTCTGTGATTGCATCGTATCCGGGAGTTGCGATAGGATCTCCATCTTCATTTAGTACTCTAAATGCATATCCATCAACTACACCATCTTCATCTGTACCGCTCCATTGGATAGTTTGCTGAAATAATTGAGATTCAGTAATTAGTGTGTCACTATCAACACCAAAATAATTTGTTATTGTAATATAAGGCTGTAAATTTGCATTTAATGTACCCTTTCTGGCATCACAGGATGTTAATACTATAAATACAACAATAGCAACAATTAAAAAATATATTGCACTTTTCTTTTTAAACATTTCTTCCTCCTCTATAGTTGTTACTTTTTAATATTATACTTTTTTTAGTCAATATAATTATTATTTTCAACCATTATTATATTTATGTGGTAAAAGGTATTATTATTACATATAATATCTTTATAAAAAATTAGTCATTTTATCAAATTATTTTCTGGATATTCTACCTCAATTAGATACAATCCATTTGGTGGCGCTGTAGTGATAAGTCTATTCTTCGGTGTTTTGGCTGCTATCAATTCTTCAATAATATTCGCATCAGTATCGGTGTTAGAGATATTAATAATAGTTCCTACAATTCTTCTAACCATATTGTGTAAAAACCTGTTTGACTGGATCACAAATCTGTAATCTTCATCGGTTTCTTCAAATTCAAAATTTAGTATATTGCAGTAATAATTATTTAGGTCCGGATTGAACTTAGTGAAAGAAGTAAAATCGTGTCTGCCGATGAAATTCTTAAGACATCTATCTACAATTTTTGTTTTTATTTTTACTTTTGGAATGAAACTTTTATATCTCCTATTAAAAGGTGTAAGCTTTTTTGTAAGAATATATCTATAGGTTCTGCTTTTTGCATCATAACGGGCATTAAAGTCATCAATAACTTCAACAACTTGTGTAATTAGTACATCATTAGGAAGATTTGCCCGCAAAGCAAGTTGTATCTGTTTTGCTGTCATTTGTATCGGAAAGTGGAAATTTGCATATTGTCCAACTGCGTGAACACCTGCGTCTGTGCGACCGGCAGATGTTGTTTTAATTTCTTCTTTTGCTATCTGGGAAAGAGCATTTTCTAAAACCTGTTGAACTGTTCTTCCTTCTTTTTGGGTCTGCCATCCACTAAAACCTGTTCCGTCATAACTTATTTTAGCTAAAAAATTCTTCATGCTTTAACCTACTTGTAATTAATAAATATAAAAAGAACGGGAATAATCACAAGTAATGATAAATAAATATTTGCCCAGAAAGAAGCATTCAACCGTTCATTATTAATTCCCACTTTATTAATAACAGTTTCTTCAACTTTATGAATCTCTTTAAAACAATCTTCCATTGAAAACACAATTACATCAATGATATTCTTATGGGATTTTCTATTATCTTTAAATTTGTTTGTAAGTATTGGAATAAAGTGAATGGTTGCCGCTAGAAAGAATTTAAATTTAAACCAAAATTCTGAGTCTTTACTTTTATTCCCAGAAATGAATGAATCAAAAGAAGATGTTTTAACAAGATATACCGAAACGAGTAAAAGATGGATAATACGAACAGAGAGAAAGCATTGGTCAAGAAAGGGAATTTGAAAGAGAATTCCAAAAATATACAATGAGATAAAAAAGGGAGTTATTTTAACAAGTGTTTTTAACCAAATAATATAAATAATGGGTGAGATGATCATGTATAATAATGTAAAAGTAAAAACTATAAGAAATTTATCGAAGCTGATAATTGAGGAGATGAAAATTAAAATTAAGCTGACAAAAATTTTCAAAATAGGATTTTGCAGTGAAAGGATATTATCCTTTCTGCTCATTTATCTTTATCCTTGATTGAGGGTTGCTGGTTAGGTTCTTCTTTCTCTTCAGGTAATCTTTCAGAAACGTTCTCCTTTTCAGGATCTTTATTCTCTTCTGCTTTCTTTTTCTCTTTTACTTCCTCTTCCAGTTCAGCTTTATCTTTATCCAATTCTGCCTGTATCATATGTTCAATAAAGGGAAGACGTGATATCTTGATGAAATTATTACCATCGTAGAATTTTGAAATTTCTGTTTTATATTCTGAATTCTCAGTGTATGCAAGAACCGAATCGAAGTATGGTTTTGCAGATAAACTGTCTATCAGTACAAAATAATTAATATAACCCAAGCTATAGAATGCTTGAAGTCGATATTCATGCTGATTGTTATTTGTGATTGGAATAAGGAATTCAACAGATTTCTCTGGTTGTGTTTCAACATAATGGATAGCAAAATTATATTCTGCAGTTTCTTTAATCTGTTTTCTTGTAGCAATAACAATGGAATCTTTTCCTGCCAGAAATTGTTCGGCAGCATAAGTATATTTGTTATCAGGATAGTTTGTTAGAAGTTCATCATAAATTATATCAGCTTTGATTGAATCGATGATGACTTTTTTATATAACCATAATTTTGTGAATTTTGCGAATGGAACAAATTCTTTCTGATAAAGTGAAATATTCTCCTTTGCATTTTTTAATAACAATTTTAAGGAATTATATTCAGCATAAAGGTTTACTTTTTGAGAATCAACCTCTCCCTTCTCATCATATTTTACTGAATCAGGTTTTGTGATTTGTTGTAATGAGTCTGCCATTTCTAAAGAGTCAATAATAACAAAAAGAGAGTCCAGTTGTATTTGAATTGTGTCAATTGCTGTACTAAATCTGTCTTCCTGCTGAATAATATCATCATAAACGATCAACGCAGAATCCGGCATTTCCAAATATTCGATGTAGAATTCTGCTAACTTGAATTGTTGATTGATCAATTCTTCGGCAGAAATTGTTGAAGTTGGATTATAATATTGAATGATTTGACTGGTGATTACACTCTGCAAAATGGAGTTTTCCAAATATTCAGAGTCTCTATCTTCAAGTCTAACTTTATTGTAAAACTCAATTGCAGTACTGTATTCTTTTAATTTATGGAAATGTATCTCTCCTAAAAAGTAGAAAGCTTGAGCAGATAAACTAGTCTGTCTATTATCCTCAGTTATAGCTTCCAGCAATGCAACTGCATCATCAATATTATCCAATTCTGCGTAACTACGTGCTTGAACAAGTCGAATTTGTGAAATTTTATTATCACGATATTCATCTTTTAAAAGCTTAGTTGCATAATCTGCAGCTTGTTGATATTCTTCCATCAAAAGATAGTTCAGTGCAATATAGTATTTTGCATTAAATTTGGTTTTTTTAGTTACTTTAGATTTTAAAAGTTTTAAGAATATCTCATTAGATTTATCATAATTACCTGCTTCATTTTGAGATTTCCCTTGTAAGAAAAAAGCTTCTTCATATTCATCTGAATCGGGATATTCTTCAATTAATCTGTTTAGATAATAATCGGTTTGAACATAATCGTTTTCTTGTAGTTTATAATTTGCCAGAATTTTCAGAGCTTTTGGATGATGCTCCTTTAGATCATTATCTGTTAGAAATTCATGAAGTAGCACATAAGCTTCTTCCTCTTGTCTAAATTCATATTTTGCGCGAGCGATATAGAGTTTTGCATCCGGGACTAATTTGCTCTCAGGATAAAATTTGATCATATCTTCTAATGTCGAGATCGTTTGCGTATAATTTCTACCGATGTAGAAGAATGATCTTGCCATTAATAAAAGTGCGTCGTCAGAATATTTACTATCTTCATAATATTCCAGGACAATTCCACATTTTTTAATAACTTTCTTATACTTTTGAATTGCATTTGATGTGGGTTTGCCATTATCATTCAGTTCCATTTCCTGAGCTTCGTCAAAATATTTCTCAGCATTAAAAAATGTATTATAATAAACACATCCCGAAGTAACAAGTACAAAAACTAATATAATACTGATATTTAATTTCATCAAAACCTATCCTAATTCAATGAATTGCTTAACGATTCCCGGTATAATATCAGAATCAATGATCTGTATTAAATTATTAATATCATCAGTCATAATGCGGTCACGATCCAGATGTTTTACAGTTTTGCGAATCTCTTTTTTCACAGCTTCAATTGCAGGTGATGACTTAATTTTCCTACAGTCAAGAGCCTGGCAAGCTGTCATTAATTCTATAGCAAAAACGATATTAGCATTATCTAAAATAGTTCTGGCTTTCATTGCTCCTATAGTTCCCATGCTAACATGGTCTTCCTGATTTGCAGAAGTAGGTATGGAATCTACTGATGATGGGTGGGATAGAACTTTGTTCTCAGAAACGAGTGCTGCTGATGTAACTTGAGCTATCATAAATCCGGAATCTAATCCGGGACGAGGAGCAAGGAAAGGGTGAAGATCGTTATTTAGGGCTGGATTAAGTAACTGCTCGGTTCTTCGATCTGAAATGTTAGCCAGCTCAGAGATTGTGAAAGCCATTGTGTCCATAGCAAATGCTATTGGCTCTCCATGAAAATTCCCACCCGAGATTACTTTATCTTCATCAGGAAAGATAAGCGGGTTATCTGTTGCAGAGTTCATTTCAATCTCAATTGTATTTCGAATATATTTCAATGCATCACGAACTGCACCATTTACTTGAGGTGTGCAGCGCAGGCTATATGCATCTTGAACATTGCTGCAATATTTATGAGAGCAATTTAACTCACTTGCTTTAAGCAGAGAATTCAAGTTTTTTGCAGAATCTAATTGACCATTATGAGGACGAAGATTATGAACTAGTGCATCAAAAGCAGATCCGGTTCCCATAAGAGCATCAATACCCATACAAGCAACAACATCAGCGATTTGGCATAATCTCTCAGCACGCAGCAGATTTAATGCTCCAACACCGGTCATAACCTGAGTTCCATTATTCAAGGCAAGTCCCTCTTTGGCTTTTAAAACAACAGGTTCGATGCCGGCGAGCTCAAGTGCCTCTTTACCAGAAATGAATTTCCCATTATACTCTGCTTCCCCTTCTCCGAGTAAAACCAATGCAAGATGAGAAAGTGGTGCCAGATCTCCGCTAGCACCTACAGATCCTTTTTCGGGAATGCACGGATGTACTCCTTTATTTAACATGTCGATTAGAGTTTGTAATGTGCTTAATCTAATGCCGGAATGACCCTTAACCAATACATTGATCCTGAGAAGCATTACTGCTCTGGTTTCTTCAATCGAAAGGTTTTTTCCAACACCGGTAGCATGACTTAAAATAAGATTTTTTTGTAATTCTTCTATATCTTCTTTAGGAATACGAATATTAGAAAATTTACCGAATCCGGTTGTTAGTCCATAAACAACACGGTTTTCTTCGATTATTTTGTCTACATAATCTCGGCATTTTACGATCTTTTTAATAGAATCGGGATTAAGTTCGATCTTCTCCCTATCATAGACGACCCTGCTTAGTTCTTTAAGAGTAAGATCGTTTCCAGTAAGAATTACAGACACCAGTTTTCTCCAATTAGTAAGTTTTTAATTCTCCAATTGCTTCTTCAACAGCATGGAGTACAACTCTATCTTTTACAGCTTTCATCATATTATTATGGTCATCAAAAAGTGGTCTGTCCACATCGAGATGATCTACTATTTTTCTTACTGCTTTATGTGCAGCTCGAGTTCCAATACCCGGGGTATAATCTCTAAAATCTAGAGCTTGAGCAGCTGCAATAAATTCAATTCCCAAAATGCCGTATGCATTATCTAGTATCTTTCTTGTTTTTAGTGAAGTATTCATACCCATACTTACAAAATCTTCCTGATCAGCAGCTGCTGGAATTGAATGTATTGAAGCAGGAGTAGAAAGAATTCTATTTTCTACGATCATCATATCAGCTGTATATTGGCTAAGCATATGACCAGAGAACATCCCGGCACCTTTTGTAAGAAAAGCTGGCAATCCAACACTTAAAGCTGGATTCAATAAACGATTCAATCTTCGCTCTGATATTACGCAAACCATTGTGATAACACTTCCCAGCATATCTACGGGAACACTTACGGGTGAGCCCTGGAAATTTGCACCTGTGAGAACAATTCCATCTTCGGGTAAGAATATTGGATTGTCACCAACTCCATTCAATTCGATCTCGACCTGACTTCGAGTCCAACGTAACTGGTCTCGAGCAGCACCTAAAACTTGAGGAGTTGAGCGCATACTATAAGCATCTTGAACTCGCACTTTCATTCCCTTAAGCAAGTCGGAATCTTCAATAACTTTCTTAATATTTCCAGCAGAAGTTACTGCTCCCCTGAAACCACGAAGTTTATGAAGTCGTTCGTCATAAGGCTTAAGGTTTGCCATAAGTGCTTCCAAAGTCATTGCTGCTGCAATTTCTGCTTGTTTAAAAAATCTCTCTGTTTCGTAAATTATAAGAGCAGCCATAGCTGTAAGAAGATTACTTCCATTTATTGTTGCTAGTCCATCTCTAGCTTCTAATCCTGGAACTGCTATTCCTGCTTTTGCCAGAGCTTCTTTTCCAGAATATCTTTTACCTTCATAAAATGCTTCACCTTCGCCCATCATAAGAAGAGCAATCTGACTCATTGGAGCAAGATCACCGCAAGCACCTACACTGCCTTTTTCACATACTACAGGAGTTACGCCTTTGTTAAGCATATCAATAAGTGTTTGTGTAATTATCGGACGGCATCCGGAATTACCATTAGCATGAACATTAATACGTCCCAGCATTGCACCACGCACGTGTTCGATAGGGCAAGGCTCACCAATTCCAGCTGAATGATTATATATTAAATATTTTTGAAATTGTTTTATTTGTTCACCAGTCAGTACAACTTCAGAAAATTCACCAATACCGGTATTGACGCCATACATGATCTCACCTTCTTCGATCTTTTGTTCAATAAAGGTTCTGCAAGTAACAATTCTTTTAAGTGCATCTGGATGCAGTTCTACCTTTTCTCTCCCATATGCTACATTATAGACATCTTCAATTCTTAGATCATTTCCTGTTATAACAACAGACATTCTTCTCCTCCTGATATTTAATTAAAATTTATATTGTAATGTAAAAACTGGATTCATGTTACTATCAAATTGAACCTGAGCATTTAAATTTTTTAAATGAGAACTAACCCTAAATGCATTTAATGCACTGATAATATGATTTGCAATTACAGCTCCAGTTATAGCTTTGGCATAGTCTCCATACTGAGTAATTCTTTTTCGTAAAATGGAATAATCATTCTGTTTATCTTCATTATCCCATCCCCAGTATTCATCATCCGAATAGGAATTTTCTTCAATATATTGGGTTTGAGCTTCCGGATCATCAGGGTATCTCGCTTTGGCAATTTCCACGATGTGAGCATTATATCCACCGGTGTTAAATCCTGAGTTCATATATCTGGACATATGATAATAATATTCATCCGAAAGATCTAGATCAGGATCTATATGGGCGTATTTAACTGCGAAATTATAAGATGCTTTTGCTTTGAGATCGGCTTCTTCTATAAAATAGAAACGGGTAGATAAAAGTAAAACTTCCGAAGCAAGAAAAACCAATCCAGTTTTATTGCCAGCAGCAAGTTCACCCCAACCAGGAATAATTGCCGAACGTAACATGTAGGCTCTTGTATTAATCTCTTTTGCGATCATTAAAGAAAATATTGATAAGATTATAAGAACCAATATTAATTTGCGATTAAAAACGGTATTCATAATTTATTTTCATCCCTCTTTTATCCCAATCTGGCTGTACAGATAATTTACCAAGATACTGGCTTGAACGTTTAATTTTTTTTACCTCTATTGCAGAATCGATAACACTTATGATCCTATTTAAGATAGCTGCTGCAAAGGCAAAATTTGAGTATATTTCATAATCTTGTTTTTTTAGTCTAAGACTAATATATTCATGCCATTCATTATTGTTATCCCAATGCCATGAGTTTTCTTCAGGGATCAAGTATGCTTCCAAATATGCTTCATAACCTTCCGGATCTGTAAGATATATTAGAAAATAGTTCCGTGCATCTCGTATAATATCATCATTATATTCTTCACTACTAATATAATTTTGAATAAGTTGATAATAAGCATCATCCATATCCTGTGGTACTCCTACTACAGAAAATGCATATTGTTTGTAGGAATTTATTGCCCAGTCACGTTCCGACTGCATGCGGAAATATGAAAAAATTATTGCTGTCTCAGCTGCTAGAAACATTGCTCCTTTACTATAATTCTGAGTATACATTTCTCCCATTCCTGGAACTATTAATGAGTAAAGCATTGCTTTTTTAACAGATACTTCCTTTCCAACAAGTGTAAGTGAAAGCGAGATGAGTAGAAGGATGAGTATGTACTTTTTCATTTTAAAACCTTTTGGTTATCATTAGAGCCGGTGAGAAACTATTATTTACAAAGATCGGAGCAAAATTGATCTCTAATTGTGATGTGTTAGACAAGTATTCCCGATTATAGTTTCTAGTTAGACGCACAGCATCGACCGCTGCAATTATGTGATTTGCAACAAGTCCAAAACTATATATCTCGGCTTTATCATATGAATCTTCAGCATCTCTGCGCATTTGGATATAATCTGCACGATAGCCACTATAAATTGTGTAAGGATCAGAAAAACTTGAGTTGTAGTATTCACTTTCCGGATTTGTAACAGCATTCCCTATCCACATGTTTTTCCCTTCGGTTGTTTCTTCCCACAACCATTCCGGTGAAACTATGTTACCGGCTTCATCTGTTGCATAAATATCAAACCAGTCGTCCCAACCGAAAACATATTTATTATATTTACCAATATCCTCATAAAAGTGTTGAGTATTTTCATCATCCAAACGGAAATGGTCATCATAAAAATTCGAGTTGTTCATAGGATCATTTATAAGGTCATCCTCTGCATAATACTGGTGGTCTCTATTATAATGTATATCTGCAAAGTCTTGATAATCAGCTTCAGCATCTAATCCTTGATTATAATTAATAAAATAACCTGCTATCAGACCGATCTCAATGAGAGGAAATATGTAGGTGGTGATGCTTCTGCGGTTAGCATAAAATTGCCCCGCACCGGGGAAAAGTGAAGAAAGCATCATTGCTTTAGTCAGAGATTTCTTCTCATAATTTATTTGAATTATGTCGTTATCAAGTTCCTGTGCAATTGCAACAGAACAGATTATTAATATTAGTGTGATCGTGAAGATTTTTTTCATTATTAGCTCCTTAATTAATAATTGCAAATGAGATCTTTTTTATTTCTTTTTCCGACGAGACAATCCCAAAATAGACTCCACTAGCCATTTTTGATGTATTGATCCTGATATCCTGGGAATCGTTGGCAGCTTTTTCAATTGTTTCTCTCCAAACAATATTGCCTGCAATATCAAAGATTTTAAGATCAATGTCAGCTTTTGCATTTTTCACTTTAACCCTAATCTCACCATACCTGGTAGGATTCGGGAAACAGAATGCAGTAAGAGCATCTTCTTGATTTGTTTGATATTGAATTGAGCCTGAATAACTATTATATCCATTATTTCTATACCCGTTCCAGATGATAGGATCTTCCTCTATATTTTCCAAATAAGATGCATATAGATTTGAAGAGGCATCAGAATAGATAAAGTGTAATTGCTGGATATCTTCATTCCAAAAGAACTGATCGAGAGTATTTACTTTTTCCCAGAAGAAGGAATGTCCAATGCTTAATTCTGCATCGCTGTTGATAGCAACAAAACCGTTATCCATCTCTTCCAGCAGAATTATCTTTTCATCATTGAATGTTATGATTCGAGGGTAAGCAGCAGGTTTGATCTCTTTGTCATCTATATATGCCGGGAATCCGGGAGCCAAGGTGCCATCAATTGTAATGGCAAAAACACGGTCTCCTGCACCGAAAGTTAAATAGACCTGTCCATCATCCAAGAAATCACCAATAGCAAGCTGAGAAGGTTCTTCTGATGTATATGGTGAAAGTTTGAATATCTCCTCAATCTCACTATTTCTTATTCTGAAAATATCACCATCTATATTCTGGATGAATACAGAATTGTAGCTGGGATTAGTGTCATTGTAACAAATCGGGATATGATTCTGATCATAATTTTCAATATCAAACTGTAAATTCAATGCTCCAGTTAATTGTGGATCATTAAGAAAGTAAATTGAATTTTCACTGGCAACTATTAGTTGTTCACCATTAAAAATGCATTTAGCATTTTGGATATCATATTGATGTTCCCCAATAAAAAGAGAATCTACTGTTGGAATTACTAAGGTTGGCATAAACCAACTTTGAATGAACATAGGCGCATCAGAAAGGTTGGATGAATAATTTTCGATTTCATTCATATACGGTGAAATTATATTAAGGTCAGAATTATTTACAAAGTAAAATTCATCCTCTTCATCATTATCCGCATCAAGAGCAAGAATTTGCTGAGTAGGTGTTGCCCCATATGCTACATTCACATCAAGTGTATCTAGCCAACTTTCATCAACTAAGGAAATCAAATCTATTCCATCTTCACTCAATACAGGGAAAGTAGGCCAATCATTAGAAATTCCAATATGACCAATTGCCCAAATGGAATCAAATTCTGCGATCTTTTGAGTTACATCAAAGAGGTCTGTTCCAAATTTGAATGACATGGTTCTTTCCATTCCATACTCAATTGAGCAACTACTGATATCATAGATCGAGTAAAAGAATGGATCTCCATCATTTGTCATCAAAGCGGGTTTAGTTGAGGCGCTAAATCGATCATTGAACATTGTTCCGATAAATTCCAATTCGCCATTATTATTTACAATGTAATCGTTATCCCAACCGATAAACCAGCCTTCCTCATCGAACAATGGGTAGTATTTATAAAATGCTTCAAAAGAAGTTCCCCGCCAAAACATAGAGCTTGTATTTCCAATATCTTCAAGTCCATCAGCCTCAATAACCTTTACAGCTCTGGATGAATGGCGTGTGTTAACTGTATTATTTTCATAATTATTGTTTTCATAAAGAATTTTTTCATCAATATGCCATATGAGAAGTCCGCCACCGTAACTACTATAATCATCAGAAATCCAGCCTGGAAGAAGATAATCGTATTCATAAGTTGGATCGGAACTTGGATTAGGATCCGGATAAGTTGGATAGAGAACTACACGCTGGTCTCCAGAAGTACAGGGATATGCACCACCATCTCCGTCGGGGTCAACCTGTCTGTTTTCCACAAGAAGATATTCGGTTTCGCTAAGTGGAATTTTAATAAAGTAAGCAGAACTATCGGTGATTGCTGCAGCATCAAACATTTTCTCGGCAGGTAAAACAGTTATTTTACTGTCGAATCTGAATTCATCTATATCCTTCAATATCCCACGGGCACGAAATGAATCTTCAAAGGGGATAATGCGAGACCATGCACTGGGAAGAGCTGGGAAGATTCCTTCTACAATATAATAAATATCGGCCAAGTTATTTCCTGTTTCATCAACACCCAAACTTATCGCAGTTGAACCTCCACTATCCATAATATCGAAATACCCAACTTGTGGTGTATAGTTTCTGGTATTATAGAGATCAACAAATCCGAGTGAATGACCAAATTCATGTACCATTACAGCGTTAATAACACCCCAATTTGAAACTATAGGAACACTTCCACTTTCATCTATACTTGAATCCTGAATTATTGTTTCAGGAATATTACAAGCATGATTTATTATTACCGAACCATTATCTACAATAGCTTCCTTCCCATCACCAACTACTATATAAAAAGAAGGCAGATCGGAAGGTGAATCACCCCAAACATCGTGCTGCCAGTCTGATCCGGCATGAATGAACATGAAATGTTCGTATTGTGAAAAATCGATATTCTCATCTTCATCGGCTGTATTAAAACAATCCAAGAAATATTGTTCAAAACGCTCAATCATCAATTCGGAACTTGCTCCGATTGGATTATAATAAGACATTTCATGGGGCAGTGTGTAGCTTGTGAAATCTTCTCCAGCAACAGCTTGCGGAAAGATATCTACTTCTGCTTGATAATCTCCTAAACTAACTGCATTATAATAGTGTGTTAATGCTTCCAGTTGCAAAGTAAAGTATGTTTGATCATGTGGAGGTCTGCCTATTGGAAAGGAATAGCCGCTTGGGTCCTGCAAAAACTTCCCATTACCTGTAGTAGTAGAAAGACTATCTTCCTGAAAATCTATAAGGAGAACAAGTAGTTTATTGTAATTTCTGCTGTTAATGTTAGAAATATTTCTTGGGCGAGAAAACTCCTTTTCCAGAGGATGAACTTTTCGCTCTGTTGTAGTTGGGGCAATATCCTTTCGGATAATGAATTTTTTAGCATGAGATAGTTCTGGTATACTTAGTACCAGAACTATCAAAGCAGATAGTAATATTTTCTTCATATTTTATGAGAATTAGAATTCAAGTTTTAATGATAGAGTCTGATTATAGTCTTGAAGTTCTCCACCAGGTTGGAAGGCATAATCGATATTAACTAGATATGTTTTATTAAATGTATAGTGGAATCCTGCTCCAAAAGAAAATCCTTTGATCTCTCCTGCTCTATCTAGCAAATAACCAGATCTAAGAGTAAGAAGATTAAGATATGTATATTCACCACCGACACCCCAGATTATCTCTTTAATCTCTATAGAATTATTAAAATCAGATATGCTGTCGAAGTCTCCATCTTTGAAGTCATCTGTCCAGGCAGTGAATATTCTTTTGTATATTGGATCTCCATTAGCCAGCATTTTATTCATATCTGCATTAAGGCAGAATTTATTGTATTTTGATTCTAATACTCGATATGAAAATCCCATACGAAGGTTCATTGGAAGTGGATCTGACTGTGATTCATTAATGTAAGTGATGTTTGGTCCGATGTTTTGATAGTTGAATCCAAAATCAAGTTTATCAACTAAGATACTATAGCCAGACAACTCAGCCTTTTTAAATCCGCCTAAATAAGCTATCCCATTATAAAGGTATAAAACTCCATTATAAGGAGAGACGAGGATCTGTCCAAAATCTACACCTTTATGTTGCAGACCAAGGTCGAAAGCGTAACTCATGCCACGTCCCTTGATGCCGCTTTCACTAGTGCCAGTTCCTTCAGGTGCCAGATCACTAAGTATGAATTTGAAAGCAAGACCAACGCCAGTTCTTTGACTAGTCTGGTAGCCATATGTTGCTGCAATAGAAAGGTCGTAACTTTCAAAAGTGCTAAGCAAATTACCATCTTCATCCAGTTGGTCTTGTTTACCATAAGTCATATAAGTTGCGGCAAATCCAACATTCCCTAGATCTTCTATATAGTTATTCCCAGCCAGATGAAAATAATACATATCGCTAAATATTTTACCAAACCAGTTTGAGAACATACTTCCGAATTGTTTCTTTCTATTAAACGCCATTGCGCCTGTATTCCAATATCCGGCAAATGCGTCATCTGTTTGTGCAACATATGCTTGCCCCATGCCGCCTGTTCGTGCACTCGGTTCAATTAATAAAAACATTACTGCTGCTTCTGAAATTGCATTTGCTGCAATGGGTATAAGCATGATTGAAATGAGTGTTAGGATGATTACTTTACTTTTCATTGATTCCTCCAGTATACTATTTTAGGTAAAAATTAAAACAGAAGATACGACAATTAATATAAAAATAACCTCCCAATAAATATGGTGCCGAAGGCCGGAATCGAACCGGCACGAGCAATTGCTCGGAGGATTTTGAATCCACTGCGTATACCAATTTCACCACTTCGGCAACGCAAAGTATAAAAAAAACTGAGGTTTTTGGTGTCAAGCCTTTTTTGAATGGAGATTAAGGTGTATAAATAATAAAAAAAGGGGAGATGAATCCTCCCCTTTAAGATATTTACAATGGGTTGTGAGTTACATTCCCATTCCCGGCATTCCACCCATTCCGCCTGGCATAGGAGGCATTGCTGCTACATCTTCTTTAATATCTGTAATTATGCATTCAGTTGTAAGGAAGAGTCCTGCAATACTTGTGGCGTTTTGTACAGCACTTCTAACAACCTTAGCCGGATCTATGATACCGGTTTTAAAAAGGTCAACAAATTCTCCGTTAGCTGCATTGAATCCAAAATTAACATCATCAGAATTTTTGATCTTTTCAACTATAAGAGCGCCTTCTTCACCAGCATTAGCAGCAATATGATAAGCTGGTTTTGTGAGTGCACTCTTAAGGATTTCAGCTCCAACTTTCTCTTCGTGAGTTTCATGTTTCATCTTATCAATTTCTCTTGCAGCGTAGATGAGTGTTACCCCACCACCAGCTACGATACCTTCTTCAACTGCAGCACGAGTTGCATGAAGAGCATCGTCAACTCTTGCTTTTTTCTCTTTCATCTCGGTTTCTGTTGCTGCGCCTATCTTAAGAACTGCAACACCGCTTGAAAGTTTAGCGAGTCTTTCTTGAAGTTTTTCTTTATCATAATCAGATGTAGTTTCTTCGATTTGTACTTTGATCTGTTTTACACGTGCATGAAGGTCTTCTGTACTTCCGGCACCTTCTCTGATGATCGTGTTTTCTTTATCGATAATTATTTTCTTAGCTGTACCAAGATCTTTAATTGTTGCGGATTCAAGTTTTCTGCCCATTTCTTCGGAAATTACTGTACCACCTGTGAGGATCGCAATATCTTCCATCATAGCTTTACGCCTGTCACCAAATCCCGGCGCTTTTACAGCAGCAACATTCAATGTTCCACGGAGTTTATTTACAACTAAAGTTGCAAGTGCTTCACCTTCGATGTCTTCTGAAATAATAAAGAATGGTTTTCCCGTTTGTGCAACTTCCTGGAGTATTGGAAGCAAGTCTTTCATTACACTTACTTTTTTATCGAAAAGAAGAATGTAAGGATCTTCAAATTCTGTGATCATTTTGTCGGGGTCTGTTACAAAGTATGGAGATAGATATCCACGATCAAATTGCATACCTTCAACTTTTTCTAAATATGTATCAATTGATTTTGCTTCTTCTACATTGATTATTCCCTCATTGCCAACAGCTTCCATTGCTTCTGCAATTAGTTCTCCGATTTCACTATCATTGTTTGCAGAAATTGAAGCGATTTGAGCTATTTTATCATTCTTCTTAATTTCTTTACTTAGTTCTTTGATCTTTGCAGTAACAACTCTTGAAGCTTTTTCAATTCCTCTTTTTAGATACATTGGATTTACACCAGCAGTAACATGCTTAAGGCCTTCTTCGATAATTGCCTGAGTAAGGATCGTTGCAGTAGTAGTTCCATCACCTGCAACATCATGAGTTTTTTCTGCCACTTCTTTTACAAGTTGAGCACCCATATTCTCAAACGGCTCTTCCAATTCAATCTCTTTTGCCACTGTAACACCATCTTTTGTAATGAGTGGTGACCCGAATTTTCTATCTATAACAACATTTCTACCTTTGGGTCCCAATGTGACCTTAACAGCATCAGTAAGTTCATCAACCCCTTTTTTCATTGCGGTTCTTGAACTATGACTAAATTTCATTTGTTTTGCCATAATTTTTATAGCCTCCTAATTTATTTCTTTCACTTTTTAGCAATCTTACTTATTGAGTGCTAAACATAAGATAACCAATTTTCTGTCAAATAAAAATTTTAATTTGAAAAAATTAGTTGCACGTTATTTTGGTTATTATTATACATATACATGTTCAGAAAGTTTGAGAAAAATGTTCATTAAGTTTGAGAAAAACACGATCTTTCTTATTTCACTTCTCATTTTTCTTTTATCTTTTTACTATTTCCTCCAATTATTTAATTTAAAAACTTTTAAAATTTTGAGCAATAACTTAAACTTCTTCTACTACAAATAGGTATAACGGCGGCGTGCCACGTCATCTTGCCATGAGCATTGGATTTGTTTTTTCAAATCCTGATGCGATTAGCGAGAT
>JAGLPW010000049.1 GCA_023137125.1 Candidatus Cloacimonadota bacterium
ACTGGAAAATACCGGTTAAAGATCCTATCGGCTACAGTTTCAGAATGAAATTCATGAAATAAATAATAAATATTGAATGGCCCTTCTCTTGCAGGAGGGCTATTTTTTATAGCTATGAGATATTATCAAATCGCCCTTCCCATTAATGTTACAAAACTTTACATCTATAAGAATGAAGAAGAGATCATCTCGGGTTGCAGGGTGCTGGTATCTTTTAATAATACATTTCATACCGGTATCGTTTGGCAGGAAACTCATGAAATCGATGAGAAGATCAAATATAAAGATATTCTCGAGATCGTTGATAACATTCCGAAGATATCTTCTGAATTATTAGAGCTTGCTTTGTGGATCAGTAAGTATTACTGGTGCAGTTTGGGGCAATCGCTTTCGGCGATGCTTCCCTCCGCCTTTAATATCCAACTGCAAAGAAAGGTAAGATTAGCAGATAATTCAAAAGCAAATATTGGATGTGAAACTGCACAAAAAATAATAAAAGAACTCAATGACGATTGGTCCGACATCCCTAAATTAAAAGAAAAATTGGGAATAAAAGCTTCTGAATTCAACACACTATTGGAAGAACTGGAGAATGACGGAGTTATAGAGATCAATCGAGTATTTGATGAGAAGATCAAACCGAAATTTGCGAATTTCGTGACCTTGCTGGAGATCGATGCTCTGCCTTCGCTCACGGCAAAGCAAACAGCAGCATATGAATATATGAAAAGCATTTCTAATAATTTCCCCCTGGCTAAGATAGCAGCTAAATTCAGCTATTCAATTGTGAAAGCTCTAAGGAGTAAAGGACTTATTGTCATAGAATCCCGGAAAGTCAGGAAGAAATATTTTACATTTCCTAAGAAACGAATATTAAAAGATATTGAGCTGACAGCTGAACAGCAGGCTGCTATCTCGTCCATCAAAGAATATATTAATTTGGGTAAATTTCATCCGTTTTTGCTCTTTGGTATTACCGGCAGCGGTAAAACAGAAGTTTATATTGAGGTAATAAAGAGTGCATTAAAAAAAAGGAAGACTGCCCTCATGCTGGTCCCGGAGATCGCACTTACTCCCCAGATGGTTGACAGGTTTTTCAACGCTTTTGGAGAGGATATTGCAATTCTGCACAGTCACTTGAATGATCGTCAAAGATGGGAACAGTGGAATAAAATAAAGTCGGGTAAAAGTAAGATCGTGATCGGGGCGCGCAGTGCAATATTTGCACCACTGGATAACCTGGGTGTTATCATCGTTGATGAAGAGCACGAAACAACCTACAAACAGGAAACTACTCCGCGTTATAACGGGCGAGATCTCTCGATCCTCAGAGCTAAAATGAACAATGCCGTAGTTATATTAGGCAGCGCAACACCATCCCTTGAAAGCTGGAATAATGTGAAAACCGGTAAATTTACACAGCTTTTATTATCACACCGTCCCCTCTCCTACGAACTCCCATCCGTTGATATAATAGATATGAAAAAAGAGAAAGATCACAAACTCCTTCTATCTGTAAAATTAAAGAAAAAAATTGAAGAAAGATTGAAACTGGGTCAGCAGATAATTTTACTGCAGAACAGAAGAGGACACTCATCCTTTGTGCAGTGTATCTCCTGCGGGGAGTTATTTGAATGTCCCAATTGTGATATCTCCCTGAAATTTCATAGTCACTCTCAAGAATTGATCTGTCACTACTGCGGTCATAAAGCACATATGCCCAGGAAATGTCCCGAATGTGGAAGTTATATGTTCTCCTTTGGAGCATCGGGAACCCAGCAGATAGAAAAGCAGCTTAACATTCTCTTTCCACAAGCCAGGATATTAAGAATGGATTCTGATAGTGCAGGTAAGAAAGACAGTTACGATTCCATGTTTAAAAGAATGCGTGAAGGATCTGTCGATATATTATTGGGAACACAGATGATCGCCAAGGGACTCGATTTTGAAAATGTTACACTGGTCGGTGTGATCTCGGCAGATATTGGACTTAATGTTCCCGATTTCAGAGCTGCTGAGCGAACCTTTCAACTGCTTACCCAGGTGGCAGGTAGATCGGGAAGGGGAGAGAAATCGGGTGAAGTAATAATCCAGACCTATAATCCTGAACACTACTCGATCACCACTGCCATGAAGCAGCACTTTGAAACATTTGCCGCAAAAGAATTGGAAATGCGGAAGCATCTGAAATATCCACCGGAATATAAGCTGGCTCGATTTGTCTTTTCCCATAAGAATGAATTATATTTAAAAGAGCAATTGGCTAAGAATTCTAAAGTAATAGATGAATTGAAGGATCTCTTCAAACCAGATCAGTTAAGCGTCCTGGGTCCGATCGATGCTCCTATTGCCAGGATGCAGAACAGTTATCGCTATCATATTATTCTAAAGGGCGATAGTGTAAAGGTGATCTCGTCAGCAGTCAGTTTTTTAAAAGACAATTTAAGCCTAAGCAGTACTATTAAACAGGTGATCTATATCGATCCATACAGCCTGATGTAATTTAATTTCACTTAAACAATTCAATATTGGAACTTACATATTACTCCAACCTGGAATGAATTAGAGCAGGGTGAATAATTATTAATAAATTGACTTAATAAGGTTGCAAAAAAAAATGAGCCGAGTTCATTTAATCGCAATATACAAAGGCGTCAGTTGTTTTTCTTGACGTAAATTTTTAAATAGAGGATACAGTAAATCCAAAGTATGGAGGAAGAATGGAATATTTTTTAACTGAAGATCAATTAGAAATAAGAGAAATTGCTCGTAAGGTCGCAGAAGAGAAGATCAAACCTGTAAGGGCAAAATATGATGAAGAGAACGAATTTCCCTGGGAGATAGTAGAAGTATTTAAACAGACAGACCTTTTTGCAGTACTGGTTCCGGAAGAATATGACGGTATCAGCGGTAAAGTTGTGGATATTGCCATAATCACAGAAGAGTTCAGCCGTGTTTGCAGCGGTATCGGTCTTTCTCTTGGAGGTTCAGGTCTGGGGATGTACCCGATCCTGATATCAGGAAGTGAAGAACAGAAACAGAAATATTTACCTAAGATCGCTAATGGAGAGATACTGGCAGCTTTTGCACTAACGGAAGCAAATGCCGGATCGGATGCCGGTGGTATGGAAACAACTGCAGTTAGAGATGGTGATCATTATATCGTAAATGGTACAAAACAGTGGATCACTAATGGTGGAGAAGCTGATCTCTACACGGTTTTTGTACTTACAGATAAATCAAAAGGAGCACGAGGAGCTTCTTGTCTTATCATGGAAAAAGGAACTGAAGGTTTCTCATTTGGAAAGAAAGAAGATAAAATGGGGATTAGAGGTTCAGCTACACGAGAATTGATCTTTGATAATTGCCGTGTACCGGTAGAAAATCTTATAGGACGTGAGGGCACAGGCTTTATGGTCGCTATGAAAACACTTGATAAATCACGTCCAATGGTTGCAGCACAAGCTGTGGGTATTGCTCAAGGTGCGTATGAAGAAGCGGCAAAATATGCTAAACAGCGAATTCAGTTCGGGAAACCGATATCAGCTTTCCAGGGTATTCAATTCATGCTGGCAGATATGGCAACTCAAATTGAAGCTGCCCGTGCACTGGTTATGGCAACTGCAAGACTTATCGATTCCGGAGCTAAAAAATATGCCAAAGAATCTGCCATGTGCAAAGTATTTGCCTCAGATATGGCAATGAAAGTTACTACCGATGCAGTTCAGATCTTAGGCGGATACGGTTATATGAAAGAATATCCGGTAGAGAAAATGATGCGTGATGCTAAGATTACTCAGATCTATGAAGGAACTAATCAGGTTCAACGTGGAGTGATCGCTTCCAACCTGTTAAAGGAATTTTAATAAGTAGAAAGAGTCATGAAATTACTTGTTCATATATGTTGTGCGCCGTGTTTCGCGGCGCCTTATTTTCATTTAAAAGAAGAAGGCCATGAAATACATGGATTCTGGTATAATCACAATATACATCCCTTTACAGAATACAAGAAACGATTGGAAACTTTGCAGGAATTTGCAGAAAAAGAGGATATCCAACTTATTATTAAAGATGAATATGAATTGGAAAAATTCTTAAGAAAAGCTGCATTCCGTGAGCAGGAACGCTGCCGGAGTTGTTATTATGAACGCTTAAAATATGCTGCTATAATTGCCAAGAAGGGCAACTTTGATGCTTTTACTACAACCCTGCTCTATAGCAAATTCCAAAAACACGACCTGATAAAAGAAATTGGGGAATCACTTGCTAAGGAATACAATATTAAATTTTATTACCGCGATTTCAGAGAGTATTGGAAAGAGGGGATAAAGATCTCAAAAGAAAAAGAGATGTACCGTCAGCAATATTGTGGTTGTATTTATAGTGAACGAGATAGATATAGATCATGATATCACTTATATATTCAATAAGAAGGTAACAGATCAGGGAGCATTTATGAAGAATGTGAAAACCTTTAAGAAGATGAAGAAAGATAACATAAAGATAGTAATGGTCACTGCCTATGATTATCCATCTGGAAAATATGTACAGGAAGCAGAAGTTGATATTATTCTGGTTGGTGATAGTTTGGGTATGGTGATCCTGGGATATGAAGATACTCTTAAGGTCACTCTAGATGATATTCTTCATCATACTAAAGCTGCCAGGCGTGGTGCGGATGATACATTTATTGTTGCCGATATGCCTTTTATGAGTTATAATCTCAACATTAAGCAGACCAAAATAAATTCTGCGCTGCTCATTACACAGGGTGGAGCAAATGCAGTAAAACTGGAAGGTGGAAAACCTAGTCGTCTGGAAGCTATAAGAGCAATTGTGGATTGTGAGATACCGGTTGTAGCACATCTGGGACTTACGCCCCAATCGATAAATGCTTTTGGCGGATATAAAGTACAGGGAAAGAAGGAAGTGGAATTTAATGAAATTCTAACTCAAGCAAAGGAGATAGAAAAAGCAGGTGCTTTCATGCTGGTTCTGGAAGGGATCCCAGAAGAGCTGGGCAGAACGATAAGTGAAGCACTTTCAATTCCTACTATTGGAATTGGTGCCGGTAAATACACTGATGGTCAGGTACTTGTTTATCATGATATCTTAGGAATGGCAGATCTTAAACCTAAATTTGTGAAGAATTATGCACAGTTAAATAAAGATATACCCAATAGTATTAAGAAGTTTATTGATGAAGTAAAAGATGGAAAATTTCCAACAGAGGAAAATATATATAATCCCATAAAATAAAGAGGAAAAATGAGTTTTGAACGTTCAAATTTTGATATGACGCCTGATGAAAAAATGGAGGCAGTTGCAAATTTAAAACAGAATATGGAAGAGAATTTTGTGCAGTTAGGACAGCTTCTATCTGATATTCGTAGAACCAAGTTATTCAAGTTTAAAGGTTATAGAACTTTTAAAGAATTTGTAGAAAATGAATTTAATATGAACGGCAGTTTTGCTGCTAAGATAATCAGCAATTTCGATCTGTTTATTCGTGAGCTCGATGTTGATGAACACTCTGCCAAAGAGATCGGGTTGGATAAACTGAATATGATAAAACCACTGGTAAAGCAGGCTGAATTTAATGAAAAGCAGGATTGGATAAAAAAAGCTCAGGAACTTCCAACCACTGAACTAAGAGAAGAAATTAAAGAGATACGTGAGAATAATAAGAATAAAGATAGAACAATGAAGGATGTTTTCATTGAACAATATGTGGAAAGAATGGTAACATTTTTTAATTGCAATCGCAAAGAGTTGAATTTTAAGCTTGCCCTCTATTTCCAGGATGAAAATCTGGAAGAGATGAGGGTGATTGTGAAAGATAAACAGCGAAAATTTGACGAGACCGATCAGTTGTAATGTGTTTACTGAACTCACCCCTCGGTCTTCGCCAAGGCTACGCCCCGATAGCCAGTCAATCTCTTAAACACAATAGAGGGGGAGAAAAGAATTTCACAAGCTCTGTGTCATCCTGAGCCTCGACTAATCGGGGAAGGATGAAGGATGCTATGAAATTTCAAAGACAAAGTGTTAGCGTCATCCTGACGAGTCTTGCACGTTGTTCTTTTGAGGAAGGATAAGATAACTAATTCCGATCTCTGTCGCTCTTCGTTAAAAGATCAGCAAGAAGAATCCTTCAGAAAGACGGAGTGTGGATAATCATGGAGGCAATATAGCATCTTGATAATTTGATTTTTTTATTTAGAAAAGAGAGAATCAAAGGAGACAAAAATGCAACAGTTAAGAATTTTATGGGTCGATGATGAAGTTGAACACTTAAGACCATTTATACTTTTTTTAACCGAACGAGGCTACAAAGTAAAGACCATATCCAATGGTTCAGATGCTATTGACCTGGTTTCTAAAGAAGATTTCGATCTGGTTTTCCTGGATGAAATGATGCCGGGGATGGATGGACTTTCCACCTTGCGTGAGATCAAGAGAATAAGCAATTCTCTGCCGGTTATCATGGTTACGAAAAGTGAGGAAGAGGGCATCATGGAAGGCGCTATCGCCGGTCAGATAGCCGATTATCTCATAAAACCGATCAATCCGAACCAACTAATTATGGCTATTAAGAAGCTATTTGAAGCGGATGAAATTAAGCGGAATAAGATCGGTGCACAATATGCAGAATTCTCAGCAGAATTAAATCAGAGATTATTTACAGATCTTACAAGTAATGACTGGATCGATATTTATAAGGATTTGAATAATTGGGATTTTATTCTTGATGACATTAATGATCCGACTCTTCTTCATACTCATTTCCTGGAAAAAATGAATTGCAATGCAGAATTTTCTAATTTTGTAGCTGATAATTACAAAGGTTGGCTAAGTTCAGATGACCGTCCGCAACTCTCTTTCGATGTTGTTTCGAATTATGTGATTCCAAAATTAAATAATAAAGCACCAATTTATCTGATAGTCCTGGATTGCATGAGATTAGATCAGTACCGTGCCATTGAACCATATATAAAGGAACTTTTTGACGTTGATCTGAATATGTATTATTCAATTCTGCCGACAGCTACGCCCTACTCACGCAACTCTATCTTTAGCGGGTTGCTTCCTAACGATATTGCTAAGAGCTTCCCGGAGTACTGGATAGAATCCAATGAAATGGATAGCAGTAGAAATAGGAACGAACATCAGCTTCTGGATGCACATGTAAGTGATCTGGGATTTAATATTGGTCCGAGTAAATATATTAAGATCCTCAATATTGATGAAGGTAATTTTGTGGTTAGAAAAATCGCATCATGGCAGAATGAAAAACTGGTGACTCTGGTTTATAATTTTCTCGATCTGGTTGCGCATCACCGTTCTCAAGATGAGATTTTAAAAGAGACAATTCCTGATGAACAGGCACTTAGAGCATTCACAAAACACTGGTTTTTGCACTCAAGTTTTTATGAAACTCTAAAAAATATAGCTAAGCAGAAAGCAACGGTTATTCTAACTACTGACCATGGTTCGATTAGGGTTAACAGGGCCAGTCAGCTTGTAGCAGACAAAGAAACAACAACAACAGTAAGATACAAACAGGGCAAGAACCTAGCCTGTAACAATAAACATGCACTTCATATAAAAGATCCGGAAGAATTTGGCCTGCCTGCACGTGGAATCATAGATAATTATGTTATTGCCAAGGATGATTATTACTTTGTCTACCCTAACTCATTCCATAAGTACATGAATTTGTATAATGGAACTTTCCAACATGGCGGAATATCCATGGAAGAGATGCTTTTACCATTGGCGGTTTGTAAACCTAAGAAATAGCTAAATATGCAAGAAGAAAGAATTCTAAGTAGTGAAGATGATACGATTATCTTTGCAAAAGAGCTGGCTCCAAAGCTAAGAAAAGGTGACGTATTAGCACTTTATGGTGAACTGGGAGCAGGGAAGACATTCTTCACACAGCAGCTTTGTAAGTTCCTGGGAGTTACCGAGAATGTGAGCAGTCCCAGTTATGTGCTGATGAATGAATATGTGGGAACTTACATTATTCATCACCTGGATCTTTATCGGTTGGATGCAGCAGAAGAGGTTCTGGAATTAGGTTTATATGACCTTTATGAAAATGCAATAACAATTATTGAATGGCCTGAAATTGCAAATGGGATGCTACCAAAAAATACGATTCATATTTACTTTGAATTCATTGATCAGAATAGGAAAGTGAGAATCAGTAGGAAGTAAGTAGAACAGGCACTCTTGCCTGTTGAAAATAGATAAATAAAAAAGCCCGATACTTTCATAACGGGCTTTTCTTTTATATAATTAAAATTATTTGATCAGAAGATAAATTATCACAAGTAATAGAGCTATATTGATCACATTTCCCCATAATAATTTACTCTTAAGCTCTTCAACAGCTTTCCAATTATCATTTATTTTTTCTTCAAGACGTACGATCATATGTTCAAGAGCAGAGAATTTTTCTGCCGCAGTATCAATTTTCTTAACTTTACGCATATTCTCAAAATCTTTTATAAAGTGTTTGATCATATCAAAAAATATATTTATCAATCCGCTGAGGAAGGGACTACTTTTCTTAATATCATTCTTATTTTTCATCTATACTCCCTGAAATCTTTATTCTCTTTTAGCATTAACAAAATATTAAGATTTTATGTCAATAATTTTATGGAAGAGCAGTTGCAATTATTATCCTGACGAATCTGCCACGCTACTCTCCATAAGAAGATTTAGACCATAGAAACTATCCATAACACCTCCATAAACAAAACATTACAAATTCAATTTTCCAAACTTAACATTCAAAAGTGAAAAGCGCTAAATAATAGGGCTATAAAAGGATTGACATTAAACTTCAATTAGAAAAAATTCCTTATTGAAATTGGTTCAGAATATCGCTTTTATGAGAATAATAATGGTTGTAATAGTTAATAAATATTTAAAATCCTAAATTTGAATGAGTTAACAGATAGTTAAGTATAATTGTTTTAATGAAAAATACGTAATTAATATATTGACTTAATAATTAATATAATGATTTTTAACAAAATATAAAAAAACTTGTTTTGCAAGTTATGGGGCGAAGCTGTATCTAGTGGTAAGTGTTAATTTCTAAGATATAGGGATTAGAAGACGGAGCGTTTAAACATGAAAGAAATACTAAAGAAATTTAAGAATCAGAAAATTGCCGTGATCGGTGATCTCATCTTGGATAAATACATTTATGGTGAGGTAGATCGTATCTCCCCTGAAGCACCTGTTCCCATTGTTCGAGTCTTAAAAGAAAAGTATGTTCCCGGTGGTGCAGCTAATGTGGCTGCTAATATTTCTACTCTGGGCGGGAATGCTTACCTGTTTGGAATTGTGGGTAATGATCAGTATAAAGATATTCTGCTGCAAAAAACAGCGGAGATGAATATACTAACTTCCGGGATTTTCACCGATAGCAAGAAGACAACGATCCGCAAAACCCGAGTTATCGGACTTAACCAGCAACTTCTTAGAATTGATCATGAAAATACAGATTACATTGAAACACACCAAGAGGAAGAATTTATAAATAGGCTGAAGGATATAAACGATCTTTCAGCTATTATTGTATCTGATTATGCTAAAGGTACTATTACCAAACAATTGATGTTGCAATTGATCCAATTCTCAAATGCAAATGGAATTTTATTGATCATTGATCCTAAACCAAAACATAAGGATTGGTATACCGGATCAACTCTGATAACTCCTAATAAAAAAGAAGCTCAAGAGATAAGCGGGATTTTAATCGAATCGGAAAATAATCTTATTAAGGCAGGTGAAATGCTGGTCAATACATTTGCTGCGGATGTCATTATAACAGCAGGTGCGGATGGCATGTATGTGTTTGAGAAAACCTCCACACATAATCACATTCCAACCCAAGCAAGAGAAGTTTACGATGTCTCGGGTGCAGGTGATACGGTTATTGCCACATTTGCGTTAGCCTTAAGCTGTAAAGCATCCCTTAATGATGCAGCTATTTTGGCAAATCATGCAGCGGGTATAAAAGTAGGTAAAATTGGAACAGCTCCCGTTTACTTGGAAGAGTTGTTGAATTCAATCTAAGCAGAATACTTCGAAGGAGAATCTATTGTTTAAATTAAAAATTTTCATAACCATTAGTCTTTTTTCCTTGATCTTTATCCTTGCCTCCTGCTCCACTCCCACTGAAACTCCTAAGGGAGACCTAACCGGTACAGTTAATCTCCAAGGACTCTCCGACCACTCAGGAATCACCATCACACTATACGATCTCGCTTATTTAGACACTACAATAGTCCGCATCAACAATCAATACCCACAAATTGGAGTTCACATTTACCAACACACTGAGTTTGATCATCGTCTTCAATCACCTGTTAAATCTGTAGAAACACTTTCTGACGGAAGCTTTGAACTTTCCAAAATTCCAACCGGAACCTACAACCTTGTTGCAATGAAAGCTGATTTTGGATTCAAATATATGTGTGAAATCGAAATTAATGAAGGTGATAACGAATTATCCCAACAAATTGATTTATTTGAAGAACTCAATATCTCCGGTAACATCTCCGATGACATTGTTGTTGCTCCCGACCACCACCTCATTATTGACGACGACACAGTTTTTATACCCGGCTCTTCTCTCACAATCCACCCCGGTGCAATTATTCGTATTAACCCCGGAGCTGATCTCACCATCCATGGCAACTTATTAGCACAAGGTGAAGAAAATAACATGTTTTGGATTACGTCCAATGACGGCTTTGAAAACTCACAACGCACAACTCACAACTTAACACTATCAAATCGTGAGATTGGTTTGTATAATTCGATGGAATTATCTTCAATAGCCACTGTAGAAAACGATTTGATTACGTGGGGGAAATGGGATTACGCCAATACATGTCTACTCAACCAAGTTAATAACTTGCACGTACAGAATGGAATATTTAGGAATGGAAGATGTGGATTATATAGTGTTGCTGTGGATTCTACGTTTTGTGGAAATTTATTAGCACAAAATTGTTTTGGGGAAAGTGAAGGTGGAATAAAATATTTAAATATTAATGATGGAGAAATTTCTAATTCTATCTTTTGTAACTCATTTAATGGAATAATAACTAAATTAGAATTTAAAGGAATTATCAAACTGAATTATTTTTATAATAATAATAATGGAATCGAAATATGGGATAATAATGGTATTATTGAGCACAATTACTTAGAAAGAAATTCACATTGTGATGTTCATTTTACTTTAAACCATAATATTATTACAGATACATTAAAAATTATGTATAATAGTTTTTATTCTGGATATAATATCTTGCATTTTCATGACCCATCTTTTAATGAATACTCAGAAATTTTGTTTGATAAAAATAATTTTTATGCAACCGATTATTTCTTATATACTCACGGAACATATAATAGTAACAATGCTGGAAAAGAAATCAAAGTTATTAGTTCATTTTTTAAGGATTGTTTTAGTATTCAAGAAATTGAGGAAAAAGTATGGGATTGTGAAGATGGGATTGAATATTATATGCTTGATGTACATATTATAAATTTTCAATTTGACCCAATCGATATTAATTTAAGGAGAAACTAATAATATGAAAAAAGCATTAATAACAGGAATTACCGGACAAGATGGATCATATCTCGCAGAGTTATTATTAGAAAAAGGGTATGAAGTTCATGGTATTATACGGCGTGCATCATCTTTTAATACAAAACGAATAGATCATTTATATAAAGATCCTCATAAAAAAAATGTTAAAATGTTCTTGCATTATGGTGATATGACTGATTCAAGTAACTTAAATCGCATATTGGAAAAAGTCTTACCTGGCGAAATATACAACCTTGCTGCTCAGTCCCATGTGCAAGTTTCATTTGAGGTTCCTGAGTATACCGCGGAAGTTGATGGGATTGGTGTTTTGAGATTTTTGGATGCGATTAAAGAAACAGGGATTAATACGAAATTCTACCAAGCTTCTACAAGCGAACTTTATGGGAAAGTACAAGAAATTCCTCAGACTGAAACAACACCTTTTTATCCACGCTCTCCCTATGCAGTTGCAAAACTGTATGCTTTTTGGATGGTGAAGAATTATCGAGAAGCATACAATCTGTTTGCTTGCAATGGTATTTTATTTAATCATGAATCACCCCGAAGAGGAGAAACTTTTGTAACCCGTAAAATAACTAGAGCTGTTGTCAGAATTAAAGAAGGATTACAAAATAAATTATATCTTGGAAATTTAGATGCAAAACGAGATTGGGGTTATGCGAAAGAGTACGTTGAAGCGATGTGGTTAATGTTGCAACAAGATAAACCTAAAGATTTTGTTATTGCTACAAATGAAACACATACAGTGCGAGAATTTGTAGAACTCTCATTTAAACACGTAGGAATAAAGATTAAATGGCAAGGTAAAAAAGAAGAAGTAGTAGGATTTGATTCGAAAACGGGTAAGATTTTAGTAGAAATTGACCCAAGATATTATCGACCCACAGAAGTTGATTTGTTACTTGGAGATGCTACAAAAGCAAATGATATTCTTGGCTGGAAACCCAAAGTAAAATTCAAGGAGCTTGTTGGCTTAATGACTGAAGCAGATTGGAATAAAGTGAAGAAAAGAGGGTATTAAAATTGGAAAAGAGTGCAAAAATATATATTGCTGGTAATACTGGTTTAGTCGGATCTGCTATTGTTAGGAAACTAAATTCGAAAGGGTACAATAATTTGGTTTTCACTCCTTATCCGGAATACGACTTGAGGAATCAGCAACAGGTTAATGCTTTTTTTAAAAAAGAAAAACCTGAATATATCTTCCTTGCTGCTGCCAAAGTTGGTGGTATTATGGCTAATTGCACCTATTCGGCAGAATTCATTTATGATAATATGATGATTGAGTTTAATGTTATTCATGCTGCTTATGAAAATAAGGTAAAAAAGCTTCTTTTCCTTGGCAGTTCCTGTATCTATCCTAAGAATTGTCTACAACCAATAAAAGAAGAATATTTGTTAACTGGAAGTTTAGAAATTACAAATGAACCTTATGCTATTGCAAAAATCAGTGGTTTGAAAATGTGCGATTATTATCGAAAACAATATGGGTGTAATTTTATCTCAGCAATGCCGACCAACCTATATGGCCCTAATGATAATTTTAATTTAGAAACTTCCCATGTTTTACCAGCAATGATACGTAAAATGCATTTAGCAAAACTTTTAGAAAACGGTGATTTCAAAGGGATTAAAAATGATCTTCAAAAACGTCCATTCTCATCAAAAACAAAATACAATTCTAACTGGAAAGACAAAGATATAATAGAATTATTAAAAAATATTGGAATTACGTTTAAAACAAATTCAAAATTCAACACTCAAAGCTCAAAATTGGATGAGGTTACTCTTACTCTTTGGGGTTCTGGTTCTCCTTATCGTGAATTTCTTCACGTAGATGATTTAACTAGTGCTCTTTTATTCCTGATGAAAAATTATTCAGAATATGGTCATGTGAATATTGGAATTGGTAATGATTTAACAATTAAACAACTTGCAGAAATGATAAAAGAAATTGTTGCATTCAAGGGAATCATTGAATGGGACATTACAAAACCAGATGGTACTCCACGAAAGTTATTAGATGTCGGTAAATTACATAAACAGGGTTGGAAAGAAAAGATAACTCTTTTTGATGGTATTAAGAAAATATACAAAGAATACAAAATACATGGAGAGAATTAATATGTTAAATAACAAAACAATATTAGTAACAGGTGGTACCGGTTCTTTCGGTAAAAAATTGATTCAAACAATTTTAGAAAAATATGATCCAAAGAAAATTATTATTTATAGTAGGGATGAACTTAAACAATTTGAAATGTCCAATATTGAACCTTTCAAGTCACATGAAAAACAACTAAGATTTTTCATTGGTAATGTTCGTGATTTACAGCGTTTGAAAATGGCAATGGATGGGGTAGATTATGTTATTCATGCAGCAGCCCTTAAACAAGTACCAGCATGTGAATATAATCCTTTTGAAGCAGTAAAAACAAATATATTGGGTGGACAAAATGTTATAGATGCTGCTTTACATAACAAAGTAAGTAAGGTTGTTGCACTTAGTACCGATAAAGCAGCAGCTCCAATTAATTTATATGGTGCTACTAAACTTACATCCGACAAACTGTTTATTGCTGCAAATAATTATAGAGGTTGGCACGATATAAAGTTTTCTGTTGTTCGCTATGGTAATGTTATGGGAAGCAGGGGTTCAGTGATTCCATTTTTTATAAATAAAAAAGAAGATGGTATATTACCAATAACTGATTATCGTATGACACGTTTTAATATTACCTTACAACAAGGAGTAAATTTAGTTTTGATGGCTTTGGATAAAATGTGGGGTGGAGAATTATATGTACCCAAAATTCCATCTTACAAAATTGCTGATCTTGCAAAAGCTATTGCCCCTGATTGTAAAACAAAAGAAATTGGTATTAGACCTGGAGAAAAATTACATGAAGAGATGATTACAGAAACTGACTCTTTGCGAACAGTTGAGTTTAAAGGTTACTATGTTATTATGCCATCTACTCCTTTGTGGGACGAAGAAGCGTTTGTTAACGAAAGTGATGCTAATCCGGGACAAAGATGTAATTTCGGATTTAAGTACAATAGCGGAACAAATCCTAACTTTTTGACTGTAGAGGAAATCAAAGATCTTATTAAAAATAAGATGTAATGGAGTTATAATGGAATTTCTTTCTTATGGAAAACAATGGATAGACCAAGATGATATTGATGCTGTTTCTAAAGTTTTAAAATCTGATTACCTTACCACAGGTCCTACAGTAAAAAAATTTGAAGATGCCATTACAAATTATACAGGTGCTAAATATTGTGTAGCCGTAGCAAATGGTACAGCTGCTCTTCATCTCGCTTCTCTTGTTTTGTTGAAAAAAAATGATAAAGTTTTAACTACACCTAACTCATTCCTTGCAACTTCGAATAGTATTTTATATGCAAGGGCAAAACCTATTTTTGTTGATATTGCCAAAGATGGAAATATTGATCTTGATCTATGTGAGAAAGAGCTAACAAAAGATTCATCAATTAAGGCAATATATGCAGTTGCATTTAGTGGTAATATGTTAAATCAAGCGAAATTAAAATTTCTGAAAGAGACTTACGATATTGCCATTTTAGAAGATTGTTCTCATGCAATTGGGGCTAAAGATGGAAATATTAAGGTAGCATCTTGCGTAAACAGTGATATATCAACCCTATCATTTCATCCTGTTAAACATATTACTACCGCCGAAGGTGGGGCAATAACAACCAATTCGGAAGACATCTATAAAAAACTCTTGATTCTTAGAAACCATGGTATGGTAAAAACTCCCAATATGAAACCTTGGGAATATGAAATGAGAGAACTTGGATATAATTATAGAATTACAGATATTCAATGTGCTTTAGGATTGTCCCAAATGAAGAAACTTGAAGGGTTTATAAATAGAAGAATTGAGATTGCACAAAGATATGATGAAGCTTTTAAAGATGAGATAATAAAACCTCTTTATACTTATAATGGGAAATCTTCTTATCATCTTTACGTTGTTAAAGTTGATTTTGCACAAATAATAATTACAAAAGCAGATCTCTTTAATAAATTAAGAAAAAAGAACATAGGTATTCAACTTCACTATATTCCAATAAATAAACAACCATATTATATATCTCTTGGATACGGTAATGAACAAACTCCAGTTATGGATAGGTACTATAAAAAATGCTTTTCACTTCCTATGTATCCAAAACTTTCAAATGAAGAACAAGAGTATGTAATTAAGTCTCTTTTTGAAGTACTAAATGGATAATAAAGCTATTGCAATTATACCAGCTAGAGGTGGAAGTAAAAGAATACCTCGAAAAAATATCAAGGACTTTTTGGGTAAGCCCATTATAGCATATTCTATTCAAGCTGCTTTGGACTCTAGGTTATTTAACAAGGTGATTGTATCTACTGATGATGAAGAAATAGCTGAAATTTCCAGAAAATACGGCGCATCTATTCCATTTATTAGGCCTAACGAATTGGCGGATGACTTTACCGGAACATCTGACGTAGTAGAACATGCTGTGAGATGGTTTGAAGAGAAAGGGCAAAATTATGACTACGTATGTACTATTTATGCCACAGCACCCTTATTAGATCGAAATTATCTTATTGAAGGATTTGAACAGCTAAAAAACTCGAATGCAAAATATGCTTTTGCCGCAACCTCAATACCATTTCCAATTCAAAGAACTTTTAAGATAACTAAGAATCATCGGTGCGAGATGTTTTGGCCAGAGAGTTTTAGTAAAAGAAGTCAGGATTTGGAAGAAGCTTATCAAGATGCGGGAATGTTTTATTGGGAAAAAATCAAATTTATATCTAATGAAATCTATTTTGGAAAAGATTCTATTCCAATTATTCTACCAAAATATTTAGTTCAAGATATTGATACTATGGAAGATTGGGAAAGAGCTGAGATATTGTATAAAGCAAAAACTAAATGAGAAATATTCTAATAAGATCAGATTCATCCTCAAAAATTGGGATTGGTCATGTAATGCGTGATCTTGTATTGGCGGAACAATTCGAAAAAGATAAAGTTTTTTTCGCCACAAGAAATCTAGAAGGTAATATCAATGAAAAGATTACTGATTCCGGTTATAAGATTTTTACCTTAAAGACAAATGGTGTTGATGAATTGATATCTTTAATAAATGATAAAAAAATTGATATGCTTATTATTGATCATTATAATATTAATTACGAATATGAAACTTATATAAAAGAAAAAACAGTAGTAAAAATATTTTGCTTGGACGACACCTATAAAAAGCATAACTGCGATATTTTATTAAACCATAACATATCAGCCCAAGAAGATAAATATAATAATATTATTCCAGATAATTGTGAAATTAGATGTGGGATTAAATATACTTTAATTAGAAAGGAGTTTATTGAAGAAAAAAAGAAAAGAAAAAAGAAAAATAAGAATAATAGAGTCAAAACCGTATTTATTGCAATGGGCGGTGCTGACCACTCGAACATAAATTTACAAATATTAGATGTGTTAAGTGAGTTTTGTGACAAAATAAAAGCAATAGTTGTCACAACTAATGCAAACAAAAACCTTAATGAATTAATATATTACTCGGCAGGAAAAGAATGGATTGATTTATGCATAAACTCCAATAAAATAGCTTATTTAATGACAGAATCGGATCTCGCGATTGTAACGCCGAGTGTTACGATTAATGAAGTTGTCTTCATGGAATTACCATTTATTGCGATTAAAACAGCGGAAAACCAAAATGACATGTATGAATATTTAGTGAAAAATAATTATCCAATACTTAAAGAGTTCGATTCAATTTTATTAATAGAAAAGATTTTAATATTGTATAATTATTTTTCAGTGGGAATATGAACAAATTAATAGATAAATTGCATGGCAATTTTAATTTTGATAAGAAGCTAAAACTCATCAATTATATTAATCTCAATGAAACAGAAAAGCAAGATAATTTTGAATTTCATTGGTCAACTTATTTGGGGTTGATAGAAGATGTTGCTTTTAATGCGCTGAACTTACATAAAATATATACTTATGCTTATGATTTAAGACCAAATCTCTATCCTATATTCGAAGAGGCTGGTTTTAATCAAGAATCTGTTTTAAAAGAGCACATTAAAACAGAAAAGGAGGAGTATTTAGATGTCATCACACATGCCAAACTCAATAGAGTTTGAAAGATTGGAAAGTGAAAGAATTTATTTGAAAGAAATTGAGGTCTCTGAATTAACCAATTCAGTTATCTCCTGGTTTAAAGATAGAGATTTAATGCGTTATTATTCTAACTCCCAGAAGGTAATAACTAAAGAGATTTTGATAGAATCAATTCAAGAAGGAAAGAAAAAAGGTAATATTTATACATTTGGGATTTATACAATTAATTCAAATATATTGATCGGGACGATTAAGTTAGGTCCTATTAGTTTTGTTCACAAAACTTCTGATCTTGTAGTATTAATTGGTGATAGGAATTTCTTGGGTAAAGGACTATCAGTTGAAGCTATCAAACTTGGGAATAAGCTTGCTTTTGAGAAATTTGACTTAAGAAAACTGTTCGGTGGGATGTACCTATCTAATATCCCCTCAATTAAAGCTTATACCAGAGCCGATTGGATCATCGAAGGCCGTTTAAAGGGATATTATTATGTTAAGGGGAAAAATGAGGATAGATTATTAGTTGCTTGTTTTAATCCGAAATATTTTTCTTTACATGAAATAAATGAAATAAAAGAAAATGAAAGCAAATATTACTAAACTTTTAGATCGTTCATCAGTTTATATTATTGCTGAACTTTCTGCAAATCATAATCAGGATTTTAATTTAGCAGTTAAAACAATAAAGGCAATGAAAAAGTCAGGGGCTGATGCTGTAAAATTACAAACATATACAGCAGACACAATTACTATTGATTGTAATAATGAATATTTTAAAATTAAAGAAGGATTATGGAAAGGTGAAACACTTTATTCATTATACAAAAAAGCATATACACCATGGGAATGGCAACCTAAGCTTAAGAAAATTGCTGAAGATCTTGGTCTGGTGTTTTTCTCTTCACCATTTGATAAAACTGCTGTAGATTTCCTTGAGAAAATGAATGTTCCTATTTATAAAATTGCTTCATTTGAAATCACAGATATACCCTTAATAGAATATGTAGCATCTAAAGATAAGCCTATAATTATTTCAACAGGAATTGCTAATTTGATCGATATTGAAGAAGCAATTAATGCTTGTAAAAGAATGGGTAATGAAGATATTATACTTTTACATTGTGTTTCAAACTATCCAACTCAACCTGAAGAATTTAACCTGAAAACTATGGTGAATTTAAAGAAAACATTCGGTGTTGAAATAGGATTGTCAGACCATTCCTTGACGAATGATGCTGCAATTGCCTCTGTTGCAATGGGTGCTAAAGTGATTGAAAAACATTTCATTTTAAATCGTTCATTGGGTGGTGTTGATTCTACCTTTAGTTTAGAACCAGATGAATTTAAAAGTTTGGTTAAATCTGTTCGAAATGTCGAGAAAGCACTAGGTAAGGTTAATTATTCATTAAACGAAAATAATAATAATAATAGAAGATATTCTCGTAGTTTATTTGTAATTAAAGATATAAAAAAAGGTGAGAAATTTACTGAAAAAAATTTAAGGTCAATAAGACCGGGATATGGATTACACCCAAAATATTATAATGAAGTCTTAGGAAAGGAAGCTACTTATGATATTAAAAAAGGGACTCCATTGAAACATAGTCATGTAACATAAACAGTATTGATGAAGTTGATTTAATCATTATAAAATATATATGAACTCAAAATTAGCAAAAAATACTCTCTTATATACTCTGGGAATGTTTATTCCGAAAATGGCTCAATTTATCTTATTGCCCTTATATACAAGATATCTTACTCCATCTGATTATGGAATTCTTAGTTCTGTTCAGGTTATGAATTCGGTATTAGTTTTACTATATACGTTAGCCTTAAATAGAGCAATATTTAGGCTATATTTTGATTTTAAAACAGAAAAAGAAAAAAGGGATTATCTCGGTACGATTTTCATTGGGATTTCAATCAGTGCTGTTGTTATCACAAGTATAATATTTAGTTTATCAGATATTATAGGAAGTATATACAAAAGTATAGACTTCTATCCCTATATGTCACTTAGTATTTTAGCATCCGCAATTACTACATTTTTTCTTGTTCCCAAAACAGCTTATTTTGTAAAAGAAAAAGCTAATATTTTTGTACTTTTGTCCATCATAGAATTTTTTACCCGGAATATTTTTATATTAGTGTTTGTTGTATTTTTAGAAAAAGGTGTTCTGGGGTATTTACAGGGACAGTTGGCAGGTAATTTATTATTATTAATTTTATTTCTTTTCTTAACTTGGAAACAGGTTAATTTTAGATTTGTTAAATCCTTTTTTGTTAAAAGTCTTAGATTTAGCCTTCCACTGTTACCTATGACTCTTTCTGCCTGGGTAATGAATTGGAGTGATAGAATATTTATAGAGCGCAATTTTGATACTCATGATGTGGGTATTTATTCCTTAGGGTATAAAATTGCTATGATAATCGCGATATTTTCCGACTCATTTTACAAAGCTTATAACCCTCATTACTTCAAAACAGCATCTAATAAACCAAAAGAAATTGCATTAAAGTCATTAAAAAAAACAAACACTTTATACCTACTTGTTGTAATTCTATTTTGTTCGCTTATCGTTTTATTTGCTAAAGAAGGCATTAGCCTGTTATTTGATTTCCGGTACTATGAAGCATATAAAATAGTCGGAATTGTAGGACTAGCATATGTATTTGGCAAAGCTATTGGGATATTTAATCTGGCAATATACCAATCTAAAAAAACAATTTTCGTAATGACAGCAAGTATTATTGGTGCATTTGTTAATATTGGTCTCAATTTTTTATTAATTCACAAATATGGTGCTTATGGGGCTGCCTGGGCAACAGTGATCACCTATTTTGCGATGATGTTTTTTACTTATTATTATGCTAGAAAATGTTTTTATGCTTCATTTAATAAACCAATTGTTTATTTAGCTTTTGTAATGATGTTGTTACTAAACGTAGGATTTTATATAATAAATATGAATTTAATAAATTCAATCGTATTGAAAATTATAATTGTATTGGGTATTTCAATTTTTATTTGGTTTAGGTACAAAAAAGAGTTAAAAATAATATTGAAAAAGGTATAATTAATGAAATTCGTATATACATCATCAACATATCCAATTTTTTTAGGATTATATTTGCAATTAAAGGGTGAAAGAATTCATTTTTTATATACAAGGAAAAATTATGTTGATTTTTTTGAAAGATTAAATGTTGATGCTACATATATTGAAATACCATCTCATTGGGATTTAGTTCTAAAACCTCAGAAAATAAAGAATAAAATAAAAAAAATTAACGAACTAATTGGTAAAGATGATCTTGCTTTCACACATTTGCAATTTGCTCAATGGCTTTTTATAATATTATCTAACAGATTGGAAGATTCTAAATCATATTTTTATGACTTTGAACCTCCGACAAGGAATCAAATATTTTTAATTGATATTATTAATAGTTTAAAAAAATATATACTTATTTTATTATTAAAATTTACCATGAAAATATGGTATAAAACTTATACAGTTTTATCTTATTATGCTAGAAAATTTTTTTTATCACTGGATCAAAGAAGATTTTCACAGTATAATATTATTAAACAACATTTAGATTTTAGTTTTGAAAATATGCAAAAACTGGTTATTGAAAGCAATCAAATAGAGCATGATTTAATAAAGAATATATATATAGGGCAAAATGAAGTAATAATGAAGAATACTGTATATAAATCAAATTCTATTGATAGAATCCATAATTTTATAACAGATAATAATATTTCAGTAAAACCGCATCCAACCGGTTATCCATATCCAAAATCAGAAAATATTATTTCTCCTCATATACCAACTGAGTTTTTATTTAGTAAAATAACTAATTCTATTATTTCAATTAATTCAACAACGTTGATTGCTGCTAGTAAGTTTTATAGATCAAATTCAAATGTAAAAATTATTTGCTTGATGAAACTTGTAAATTATCTAGACAAAGAGTCAGAGAATGAAATGATAAAACGAATACGAGATAGGAGTGAGAACAATATCTTATATCCAGAAACTTTTGAAGAGCTGGAAGAATTATTATGAAAAGAAAAATTCTTAACTTATTACCTCAATTTTTATGTAATTGTATTTTAAAATTATATTATAGAATAACTAAATCTTCTATTTTATTAAAAGATTCTAAAGTCAATGCAGGGTCTTTTTTGGAAGATTATAATTATCTCGGTCGAAACACGCATTTTTTAGATTCATATTTAGGTTTAGCTAGTTACATAGCAAATAACTCAATTATAAAGAGAACAAAAATCGGAAAGTTTTGTGCAATTGGTGATAATGTCCGCACATCATTAGGCATACATCCAACCAATGATTTTGTTAGTATTCATCCATCCTTTTTCTCTTTACATCCACCTGTTAAGTTAGCTTTTGCAAATGAACAGCTCTTTGAAGAACATAAATATATTAATGCTGAAAAGAATTATGTAGTAGAAATTGGGAATGATGTATGGATTGGGAACAACGTATTAATTATTGATGGAGTAACAATAGCTGATGGAGCAGTTATTGCTGCTGGTGCTGTAGTAATAGAAGATGTTGAACCGTATTCTATAGTCGGTGGTGTTCCTGCTAAAGAAATTAGAAAAAGATTTAATGAAGATGAAATTATATTTCTGTTAGATCTCAAATGGTGGGACAAAGATTTGAAATGGATTTATGAAAATAAAGAAAAATTTAATGATATAAATATATTTACAGAATATAAAAGTGATAAAAAATAATAATATAAAAAAAGAAATTAATAGAATTGTTTCAAATAAACTTTGTACTGGTTGTGGTGCATGTATATTATTTGATCAGTCTAACAAATCAAAAATGATCAATAACCAATTTGGACCAATTCCAAGTTTTCATAATGATGCAATTTTTAAAACAAATCCTTTAGATTATTGTCCAGGTCACATTATTGATTACGATGATTTATATAAGTCAGTTTATGGCACTTATCCAGATAATTGGTTAATAGGGAATTATGAGAACATCTATATTGGCTATAGCAAAGATAATCAAATAAGATCAAATTCATCTTCTGGTGGTATATTAACGCATATCTTAGTATATCTATTAAGAAATCAACTAATTGATCAAGCAATAATTGTAAAACAAGGAATTCCTTTACCATACAAAGCAAGTGTAATGTTTGCAAAAAATGAAGAAACTATAAAAAATTCATCTCAATCTGTATATACACCTGTTTCAATGTTAGATATTCTGAAAAACTTAGATTCTAAAAAAAAATACGCTATTACCTTACTTCCGGATCAAGCTGCGGTATTAAGAAAATTGCAAAAAGATGACTTATTTAATTCAAATTGCATAAAATTTGTTTTAGGTCCTTATACTGGAACACAGATTGATTCGAGAGCATTAAATTATTTTTATAAGAGGAATAAAATTAATAATTTAAAAGATATTAAATCTATAAAATGGAGAGCAGGTGAATGGCCGGGTTACTTAGAAATATTGACCCATTCTGGAAAAATCGTTAGATCAAAAAAAGTTTATTATAATTTTTTAATACCATTTTATATTACTAACTCTAGTTTGCTTAGTATAGATTTTACAAATGAACTTGCAGATATATCAGTAGGTGATGCTTGGTCACCCAAATATGAAAAAATAGGAAAAGGTTTTTCAATTATAACATCAAGAACTCAAAAAATGGATATATTGCTAAAAAAAATGCAAGAAGAAGATTTAATACATCTAGAAAAGAAAGATTGGGAATCAGTTAGCTTTATGCATGGTCATATGTTAGATTTTAAAAAAAGAGGAACTTTCATAAGAATTAAAATTCGTAAATTTTTTGGGCTAAGAAGCCCAAAATACACATTAAAACCAGTAAATTTACCATTAAGTAGATTTTTTGTAGAAATTATTAATTTGTTAATTTTTTCAATCTGTCGAACTCATTTAGCAAGGCAATTACTTAATTTTATTCCAGAACCTTTTATTGGTCATGTATTCAACAGATTACGCTTGAAATGGAAATCACTAAGTAAACCTACAAAGAGAAAAGGTTTAAAAAATTATAAGATGAAAAATAGTTATGATGATTAAATCATTCAATCATTTAATTGATAAACTAACACCGAGAATTTTAACCCAAGTTTGTCGTGATCCAAATTCCAAAACTTATGGATGTTTTGATCGGAATTGGTGGCACTATAAAATACGAGATTTTTCCTCGATTATTTTACAACAAGGCGGATATTATTGTTGCTTATTAGCTGATAATGAGAATTATATTAGGCAAAAAAAAGAATTAGAGCTTATAGCATTAGCCTCGGTTAAGTTCTGGATGAGAAAAGCTTTGAAATATGGTGCATTTGAAGAATACTACCCTTGGGAAAATGGATATCCTCCTCTAGCTTTTTCTACATTAGCTATAACAAAAATATGTAATAAATTAGATTATTCTTCTAATGAAATGGATCTTTGTTTAAAAAAAGCATCTAAGCAACTAGTAAGAAAATATGAAAACAAAGCTTTAAATCAGCAAGTCGCCGGTTTGGCTGCACTATGTAATATTTATGCATATAATAATACTTTTGTAAGTGATGAAAGTATTATGACTCTTTTGAATAAAATAATTGAAGAACAGAATGAAGATGGTTGGTTTCCAGAATATGGAGGCCCCGATATTGGATATCTCTCGGTTACAATAGATTGTCTATGGGATATTTATGACATCTTTCAAGATCAACGCATAATAAAATCTATTAAGAAAGCAATAATTTTTATAGATAATGTGCTTTTTGAAAATAGCAGTATAGGTATGCATAATTCTAGAAATACAGACTATATAGTACCCTATGGCATTTTTAGAACTTATATTAATAAAAATATAAAATGTCACAGGGAATCTGAGAGTATCATTAATAAAATCTTTCAAAATTTAAACAAAAAAAATCATTACATATATGCTATTGATGATAGGTACTGGATACATTATATTGGTCATTCTTATGTGAGAGCAACAAATATTATTAACCAATATAAAATAGAAATTGCTTCTTTTGAAAAGAAGGATAATAAAGAAAATTTAAATATATATCCAAGTTCAGGATACATTATTAAAAAGGGAAGATTATTATCATATATTATATCCAGTAGTAAGGGTGGTAATATCAGTGCTAAAATAAAATCTGGAAATTATAAAAAATTCTCTGATTTTGGCTGGGTAATAAGAATGGATAAGAAACAATATGTTACCTGTTGGTGGGGTAATTCAGAATTGAAGGTTAATTTCAAGAATCGTTATTTAATTAAAGGATATCTCGTTGCAACAAAAGAAACTGTAAGTAATCCATTTTACCATGTAATATTGAGATTTATGAGTTTGTTATTTGGTAACTTTATTATTTCTTTTTTGAAAAAGAAATTAATTTTTATTAAGAATAGTGATTTTTATCCTTTTGAAAGAGATATAGTTTTTGAAAAGGATACTATTATTATAAAGGATAAATTTTATAATCTCTCATCAAATGTTGAAATTGTTAGAGCCCCTAGGTCGTCAAAACGTCATGTTGCAAGTGCGGATTCTTTTCATATGGAAGACAATTCACTTATTTCAAATATGATTATAAAAGAAAAAAGAGAGAAAAAAAAGAATTATTTCTTAATAATTTCGAATTATGAATATTAAACCAATAATTTACAGTATATACGAAAGACACTTTTTTAAATTTATGAAATTTCTTTCATCAGGGTTACCATCTTTTCTGTTAGCTGTCCCTCTAAACATTTTATTAGTAGAAATTGTTAAACTTGATAAAACTTTATCATATTCAATTGTTATATTAATTCAAATAACTATTAATTTTTTTATTTTAAAGAAATTTGCATTTGATAAAAATAATTCTATCCCAACTTTAAAACAATTCCTATTGTTTCTGGGAGGGATATTTTTTTTCCGAGCTATAGATGTTGGAGTCTTTACACTAATGGTAAAATATTTCAACATCTACTACATAATAGCACAGATAATAAATGTTTTATTTTTCTCTATTGTAAAATATTTATATAGTAAAAAAATTATTGAAGGAAGTTAGTTATGAAGCTTATTATTCAAATTCCATGTTACAATGAAGAGAAAACATTGCCATCTACTATTCATGATTTACCCGACAAAATTGATGGTATAGACACAATTGAATATTTAATAATTGATGATGGAAGCTCAGATAAGACAATAGAGGTTGCCCAACGAAATGGAGTGCACCATATTTTAAAAAATGGTACTAATATAGGACTTGCAAAAACGTTTATGAAGGGTTTGCAATTCTGTTTGGAACATGGTGCTGATATTGTTGTTAACACAGACGGGGATAATCAATATTTTGGAGGAGATATTCCATTATTGGTTGAGCCAATAATAAACAATCAGGCTGATATTGTTGTTGGAAGTCGACCGATATCTAAACATAAAGAATTTTCAAAATTCAAAAAAAAACTACAATATTTAGGAAGTTACATATTAAGAGTGATTTCTAAAACAGATATTAAAGATGCTGTTTCTGGTTTTAGGAGCTTCTCAAAAGAAGCATGTTTAGAATTGAATATTTATTCAAAATTTTCTTATTGTACTGAAACTTTAATACAAGCAGGAAACTCAAATCTAAGAGTAACATCAGTAGATATTAGAGTAAATCCGAAAACTAGAGAATCTAGGTTGTTTTCAAATATTTTTGAACATATATATAAATCTTCTGTAACCATGATAACAATGTTTATACTTTATCGACCGGGAAGATTTTTTCTTTCGATAGGGAATTTTTTTTTCTCGTTAAGTTTAATTATAGGTGTTAGATTTTTATACCTGACTTACTGGATTCCAGTTCGTGAAGAAGGAAGAACATATATTCCATCTTTGATATTACTGTCACTTTTTTCATTTTTAGGTATCTTCTCATACTCATTAGCAGTAATTGGAGAGCTAATAAAATATCTTAGGATATTGTTAGAAAAGATTAACAAAAATCTAAAATCATTATTATACCAAAAATAGAACAAAATCATGAGGACTATACTAAGCATATTTCAACAACAATGAAAATTTTATGAAAAATAGAAATTTAATAATAATCTACAAAACTTTTGTGAAAGAAGTTAATATAATTCTATTGAATAATTATTGGAGTAATTATTAATAAATTAAACTTATCATTTTCTCTTAGTTTAACTTTAATTTTGATAATCTATTCAATGTTTATCATAGCCTCTTTACAAATGATAACTAAATTCTCCGGATTTTTTATATTATTAATAGCAATATTAATAATAGCTGTTAATATAAAGCAAATCAAATTTCACAAAATTATTTTAATATTTAAATCATTATCTCAATTTGAAAAGATGTTATTAATATTAGCATTGATTAATTTAGCTACTTCATTTATTATATGTTTTTCCCCAATAATAGGAACGGACACATTAACATCTAGGATTAATAATCCTAAAAGATATATTCAGCATGGTGGTTTTTATGATATGCCACACAAATTAAATTCTAATCTCCCCATGGGAACAGAAATGTTATATATGTTTAGTTTAATAATTTTTCCAGTCATCTCTGTAAAAATTGTTGCTTTCATTATTAGTTTAATTTTGTCTTTTTCAATTTATCAATTCAGTAAAGATATTGCTTTTAGAGAAGTAGGCATACTCGCTTCCATATTAATAATTTCTACGCCAATATTTTATTCGCATTCGTTTACTCCCTTACAAGATATGCTATTAGCTCTATTTTCATTATTATCTCTATGGTGCTTAATAAAATATTATAAAGATTGTTTATTGCAGAATTCCATACTATTTGGTATTTTTTCTGGAACCACGATTGCGATAAAATATAATGGTATAATATTGGTTTTTATTCTATATATTTTGCTTTTTACTAAATTAATAAAGATAAAAAAACTTAAAAACATTTTTACCCCCATCATCTTTACAGCGATATTTTATTTTCCATGGCTAATAAAGGCTTACAAATATACAGGTAACCCTCTTTATCCATATTTGAATAAGTTTTTTTTATTAAATCATCCATATAATTCGATAAATTCCTCATTAATTGGTAAGGCAGATTTCTCTATTATTAATAAGATTATATTTTATTTCACACATTTTTTTAATATGACGATTATCCCCTTCAGGATCAACCAATACTATTCTCCAATTAATAGTTTTACAAACCCATTAATTATACTTTTACTATTAATAGCTATTTATTATAAATTTTGGAAATCAGTAAATTTCAAAATATTCACAATTACAATATTTTTTACGTATACGATACATTTTTTTTTACTTATGAATCGCTATGGTCCACGTCCTAGATGGATATTTATAGTTTTCTGCCTTCTGTCAATTATTGGATCATGGGGGTTTTATAAAATAAAAAATAGGATTATATATAGATTTTTTCAAATAATTATTTTATCATGGATTTTATTTTTTACAATATATACGACTTCCCAAAAAATGAAATTCTATCCTGTTGTTTTTGGTTTACAAACTGATCAAGAATTCCATCGAGATATTAGCTCTGGTTTTAAATGGATTGAAGATTTTGAATATTTGAACAAAATCGATAAAGATAACAAAAAAGTTTTATTATTTACTCCAAAAGCCTATTATTTAGACTCAGATTATGTCTTAGCGAGAATAGTGAAATATGAAATCAAGTTAAATGATAATGCAAATATCCATGATCTAATGAAATATTTAATCCAAAATAATGTAAAGTTTATATGGTTTGATAATGATGACACTGATCTTCAATTCTATGATAGTGAATTACTACCACTAACTAAGAGAATGATAAACTCATATAATTTAAAAGAAGTTTTTTATAATGAAGTTACTAACAGTTATATATATTCATTATAAGATTTTTTAATAAGGGATAATAAGTAAAACATGTTAAAATTATTCTTTTTTTTAATTGGTGGTTTTATTATAATAATTTATTCTATTAAAGCTGCTAAAAATTTAAGATTATACTTAATTGCTTTTGTAATATTGGATTCGTTAAGACTTTTAGTAAAGTCCAACGAACTGTTACAACAATTTTCCTTTCTTAATAATTTCATGGATTTATTTGGAATTATATCTATTATTGTAATAATAATTCGTTTTAGAATAAATAATTATACCGTTAATAATACACGAACATTTAACTATTTATTTCTTTTTGTATTTACTTTTTTAATAATTTATATGATTTCAGTTTTAACTTATGGAGTTGATGCCATAAAATCTGTCAAATCATCATTTGTGGCCATTTGTTTTATTCTTGCATTAGCTGGTTTTGAAAACAGTTTAAAAAATCAGCAGGCATTTTATAGTTTTATAAAATTATTGGTCATAGCAACAATTTTATTATATACTTTAAGAATAATAGGTATTCTGCCAATGTTATATGGTGCTAGCGGATATTTATCACTAAGGTTTATTACTAATAGTCAAACATTGTATTTAATCTTTTTTTATGTTTTTTTTTCACGTGCTAAATTATTTAATATTAGTCAATTTAAGCATGATAAATATCTTGCATTAATTGCATTTTTCCTTATTATTACAAGCACTCAAAGAATGGGTACATTAGTTTTCATTTTATTTTTGTTTTTTGATCTGCTCACAAATGGAAAATCTAGTATCAAACAAGTATTATTAATTTCATCAATCGGCTTAATGTATATTATATTATTTAATCCAATATATTTTGTCTCTATGATAACAAGTGCCTTTGAACCAATTGTATACAATACTGAATCCAGTAATGCAGGGTTAAAATTTTACGATATTTTTGCATCTATAAAACACATTATTGAAAACAACCAATTACTAATGGGTAGATTATTTCAAAAAGAATTCTTTGTACGTTATTATGGTGACATTATGAGCTCAAGAGCAACAAGAGGAATTCATAATCTATATATTTCATATTTAGTATCTGGTGGTTTATTTTTATTTGTTCCAATAATATTATTAACTCTTCATTTGTTAAAAATAAATTACAAATATTTCAGAAAAAATGTAAATTATGTAAGACAGATTGCCTTTGTCATATTATTAATTACCTTCATATTTTTAAACTCAACTGGATTACCTATGCTTAATGCTATTGCTCTTGGATATGCCATAATATCATCTAAAAAATATATATATGAACAATAAAAATAAAGAGTTATTTTATAATATTCTACTAACATTTTTTTAGTATTATTTATATAATGGTAATTATAATGCATACCTTATGTTTTTATAATAATATTTTTTTAAATAATAATTTAATCTGTAAATATTTATTAAATTTAGCTTTAATGACTAAGAAATAAAAATACTGATTTGAAAAAGGAGTTAATGAAGTGTTAACAATTTGCACAATTATACCTACCCATAATAGAAAAAAATATTTAAAGATTATCCTTAATCAGCTAGAGAATCAAGAAATGATAGATAAAATAATTAATCATATTATTGTAGTTAATGATGGTTCAACTGATGGTACTGATGAAATGCTTAAAAATAATTTCTCAGAAGTTCATATTGTTAAGGGGACAGGTGATTGGTGGTATACAAAAAGTATGAATGAGGGTTTTAAATTCGCTGAACAATTTCAACCAGATTATATTCTTACATTAAATGATGATGTGGAGATAAAGAAAAATTACATAAACTCTATATTGGAAGACATCAAAAAGGTAGAGACTGACTCAATTATGGGTACAGTATCTTTTACTATATCAAAACCTCATAGAATTAGTTTCGGTGGTATTTACAAATTTGATTTTTGGAGATTGAAAGAACATCATTATTTTTCTAAATATTCTCAACGGACTCCGTCTTCTCTATCGGGCATTAAAACTTCAGTAATTTTACCTGCAAGGGGAATGTTGATTTCATACAAAGTATTAAAAAAGTTAAATTATTTTGATGAGAAATTTATCCAGTATGGCTCTGATACTGATTTTACATTAAGAGCTTCTCGCTCAGGTATAAAAGTCTATATATCATATAATTCAGTTATTTTTGAAAATGAAGAATTAACTTCAAATGGAGCAGCTCATAATACACCTACCTTTATCCAATATATTAAAAGTTATTTTAATATATATTCTACAAATTCAATTCAGAAAACTTTTTATTTTTGGAAAAAACATGGAATTATAATATTAATTCCAATCTATATCGTAATTTTAATATTGGGTTTTTTTAAGGTTTATTATTTTAAGTATAGGATGAAAATATGATTTCATTTATTGTAATCGGTAGAAATGAAGAAAAACATCTAAATAAATGTTTATGGAGTATTCATAATACCATTACCTGTAATAGTATAAAAAAATACGAAATAATATATGTAGATTCAAATTCTTCAGACAACAGCATAAAAATAGCAAATAGAATACCTCAGGTGAGAATATTTAAAATTACCGGATATTACAATGCTGCAATAGCAAGAAATATCGGAGCAAATGAATCATTGGGCGAGATACTGTATTTTATAGATGGGGATATGGAAATTATTCCTGAATTCTTAAGGAATGTATTTGATGAAAAATTGAATTTAAAATATAATTTTGTATCAGGTCAATTAGAAGATCATATTTATGATAATAATGATTGTTTAATAGGAAAAAAATTTCATTGTAAAAACGTATTACAAGAGGAACGTTTTTTAGCTGTAACTGGAGGTCTTTTTATAATAAAACGAGAGATATGGTTTTCAATTAGAGGGATGAATACAAAATTTAGAAGAAGCCAAGATCAAGATTTTGGTTTGCGTTTAGCAAAAAAAGGGATTTTGCTTTTAAGAAAAAAAGAACTTATGGCAATACATCACACGATAAATTATAATAGTAAATTAATATTGAAAGAAACTTTATTAAAAGGAGATAACTTGTATGGTAGAAGTGTATTATATCGGGATCACATTTTTAATAAATATATGTATAAAAGAATTCCCAAGAGCGACCCTACCATAATTATTCTATTACTATTAGCTACTTCTGCAATTTTATTTCAAAAACCCATTCTTTTATCATTATACTTATTATCAATAATTATTGCACCTATTGTTAAATTTGGAAAAAATATATCATTGATTCTGTATAGAATACCATATCAAATAATTAGAGATATTAGTGTAATTTTTGCATTCATTTTTTATTATCCTAAATCTATCAAAAAATATCAATATAAGAAAATAAAATGAAAAAAATAAAATAACATTTTTTACATAAAATGATGTCACCATAATTTTGGGAGCTTACAATTTGACGTATAAATTCCTCATCAGTTCATGAAACTTTAAGGCAGGAAGAAGCAAAGAGTGTTTGGAACAGATTTGAATTTATATTTACTTTTAAATATAGAAGCTGGTCAAATTTTACAGAAACTGGATTAAATATTTTACAAAATCAATATTTGAATCGTCGAGTTAGCGATTTTCATGAAGTGTAAAATTATATAATGTATTGGTAAAATTACAGGAATTCTAAAAAAAACATAAGTTAAATGGTAATTTAGAATATTAAGTCTAAGAATTAAATTAAAATACGTTAACTGTTAGTTGAGTAATGTCTTGATACTAGAATTACTATAAGCTTTTATATAATTATGAAAAAATAGGGAAAGGAACAATATATGAAAATATTAATTACGGGCTCTGCTGGTTTTATCGGTTATCATTTAATTAAAAAACTCATCAAAACTAATAATGTAATTATTGGTTTAGATAATATTAATGATTATTATGATTTAAGAGTTAAGTATGGTAGATTAGATTATTGTGGAATTAGAATACAAAATATTAAGCATAATGTTTTAATTGAAAGTGACAAACACGAAAATTATCATTTTATTAAATTGGATTTGACGGATCAGAAGAATTTGTATCAATTATTTAAAAAACAAAAGTTTGATGTGGTAGTAAATCTCGCAGCTCAAGCGGGCGTTCGCTATAGCATTACAAATCCTGATGCTTATTTGCAGAGCAACATAATAGGGTTCTATTATATATTAGAAGCTTGTAGACAGAATAAAATTAAACATTTAATTTATGCTAGTAGCTCTAGTGTTTATGGCTGGAATGAGAAGATGCCATTTTCTACTTCTGATAATGTTGACCATCCCATAAGTTTGTATGCTGCCAGCAAAAAATCAAATGAGCTGTTAGCACATAGTTACAGTGCACTATATAATATCCCCTCTACCGGTCTTCGTTTTTTTACTGTTTATGGTCCTTGGGGCAGACCGGATATGGCTCTCTTCTCATTTGTAAAAAACATAATTGAAGGTAAACCTATTGATGTATATAATCATGGTAATATGATGCGTGACTTTACTTATATTGATGATATTATAGAAGGGATAAAAAGAGTCATTTCTATTCCACCTAAAGGAAATGAAAAATGGTCGGGTGAAAATCCTGATCCTAGCTCTTCCAAAGCACCATATAAATTATATAATATTGGTAATAACTCTCCTGTTCGCTTGTTAGATTTTATTGAGGCGATTGAGAATAAATTGAATAAAAAAGCAGTTAAAAATATGATGCCTTTACAATCTGGAGATGTACCAGCTTCTCATGCTGATGTTGCTGATTTGATTAAAGATATTAATTACAAACCCAATACATCGATTAATGAAGGGATAGAAAAATTTATTGATTGGTATTTAAAGTTCTATGAAAAAAAATAGAAAGCCTAAAATTGCAATAATAGGAGTGAAGGGATTACCAGCTTCTGGTGGAGCTGCAAGAGCCTGGGAAAATTTAATTTCTGTATTAAAAGATGATTTTGAATTCACAGTTTATGCAATAAGTTCACATACTTCAAATACATACAAAAATGATGGTTTTAATCAAATTGTTTTTAATAGTGTTTCTAATAATGCACTTAATTCATTGCAATATTTACTTAAATCTATGTGCCATTGCTTGTTTTTAAGAAATTTCGATTTAGTTGTTACTAATCATGTTTCAAGTTCATTTATTATTCCTTTTTTGAGATTAAAATATAAGGTTTTAGCTCGTGCTGGAGGTTTATCTCACCTTGATACAAAATGGTCAAAATTTTCAAGACTGATTTTTAAAAACATGATGGGTGTTTTTGTGAAGTTTTCTTCAGAAGTAGTATGTGTTTCGAAAGAACAAGCAGATTATTTACAAAGAAGTTATTCTAAGAAAATATTTTCTATTCCTAATGGCGTTGTAATTAATGAAATAATGCTTTCAAAAAAAGATAATAAAAACTATATATTATTTTCAGCTGCAAGAATAGTAGAAATAAAAGGTCTTCATATTCTTTTAAAGGCAATAAAGAAAATAAAATATTCAGGCAGATTAGTTATAGTGGGTAACTTAGACCATTGTTCAAAATATAAAGAAACAATTAGGAGGTTATCCATAGGTATAAATGTTGAATTTACCGGAATTATTAAAGAAAAAAAAAAATTGTATGAAATTATTTCTAATTCCAGTTTATTTATATTTCCTTCTCAAACAGAAGCGATGTCAAATATGCTTCTTGAAGTAGCTTCGTTAAAAACTCCAATTATTGCGAGTGATATAAACGATAATAAAACAATCTTTACTGAAAATGAAGTGCTATTTTTTAGGGTAGATGATGTTAACTCATTGTCTGGGAAAATAGATTATGCATTATCAAATAAAAAAGAAATGCTAGTAAAAGCTGAAAATGCATTTAATAAAATTAAAAGCGAATATGACATAAATAGTACTTCGATGATATATAAAAAATTAATTGGCAGTCTATTATCATTTTAATGAAAAAAAAAATACCAAAAATGTATAGGAAATAATGAATATTATGAAAAAGAAAATAAAAGTGGGTTCGATGTTGAAGGTAAAGATTACGAAAAGAGCATTTCGTAATTTGATTTGTTTTTCAGCTTGGTTTGCACCTTGGAAAGGCTTAAGAAAATTTTTCCATAAGTTACGAGGTACAAAAATTGGTAAGAAAGTAGAAATAGGTTATTATGTTTTTATTGATAACAGATATCCAGAAATGATTGAAATACAAGACAGAGCAACAGTAACTTCTAATTGTACAATTTTAGCACATGATCTATCAATGAGATATATTGATAATACTGAAACAGTTGGAGAAGTAGTTATCGGGAAAGGGGCTTTTATTGGTATGAATACAATAATATTGCCCGGTGTTGTAATTGGGGAGAATTGTATTATCGGTTGTGGCTCTGTTGTTACAAAAGATACCGAACCAAATTCTATTTATGTAGGTGTACCAGCAAAATTAATAAAAAGGTTATCTCCTCAAAAACAATAAATGAAACGTTCTAAACTCACTTTCCTTATTTTTGACATTCTCTTCATTACAATCGCCTTTCTCTATATGATCTATCTCAAACCGGCATCTTTGCGAATATATTTGCCGCAATACATCAAACCATTCATAGGTTTTGCAGTAGTCTGGTTAATAGCTTCCCTACTAGGTGATAAATACAACATCAGCAAATTCAATAAACTCATTAACCTGCTTTATGCCATTATTCGGGTGGATTTCATTGTGGTGGGCATTGTTCTGGTTGCCATGTATTTTTTCGGTCGTTTTGAATATTCCCGCCTTATTGTATTTGGAACAATTCTTCTTTCCGGTGCGTTGGAGATCCTCTTTGCTGCCTTTTATTTCCTAAGGAAGAAAAACAAGTACGGTCTTGATGATCCAACTACATTTTCCCTCAAACCCCGCTATGTCTTCCCGCACTTTTCTCATGATGAGAATGACTTTCCAATTCCTAAGAAGCTAAAAGAAGTTCAAGATAGTATTGAGCATAAGCTGGGAACGAAATATCTCGCAACTCAGTATGATGTTTTTGAATTTTTAAATAGTCAAATCCCTCTGACCTCTCTTCATAATAGTGAGTCTCTTGTTCTTAATACGCACACGTTGTACAATTTGGAAATCGCAGAATCTCAGTCTCAGGAATTTTTCTTGAATTTGCATCAGATCAATGATTTCCGCAGGTTGAATCAATATTTTAAACAGGTGAATAAGAATTTGAAATTTGGCGGCTTTTTTGTAGGTTGTGCACGTTCAATACATGTACGGTATAATTATCTCTTTCATAAATACCCCTATCCTCTCGCAGCCCTTCTTCATACAACAGAGTCTTTTGTTCATCGGATTCTTCCCAAACTTCCTATCTTCAAGGTCTTCTATTTTGCTGTTACTAAAGGTAGGAACAGAACGCTGTCCAAAGCTGAAACTCTGGGCAGATTGCAATATTGCGGGTTCAAAGTGTTAGCAGTAAAAGAAATTGATGATAAACTATATTTTATCACACGCAAGGTCGGTGTCCCCAGTGATGATACCGATCCCTCTTTTGGTCCTTTTATAAAATTGAAGCGAATTGGTAAAGATAGTGAGATTCTTTATATTTATAAATTTCGAACCATGCATGCTTATTCAGAATATCTACAGAAATATATTTTTGATAACTATGGTGGAACAATTGATGGTGATGGATTTCAAAACGATTTCAGAATTACAAGTTGGGGAAAAGTTTTTCGTAAATTATGGATCGATGAGCTGCCGCAGCTTCTTAATTGGTTGCGTGGAGATATCTCTTTAGTGGGAGTACGAGCATTAAGTGAGCATAAGTTTAGTTTGTATTCGGAAGAGATGCAGAAGTTGCGTATACAATTCAAACCTGGCATAGTTCCACCTTTCTATGTAGATCTTCCCAAAAATCTAGATGAACTCCAACAATCAGAAAGAAAATATTTAGAAAAGTATCAAAAACGACCGATAAGAACTCAATTTGAATACTTCTTTAAAGCTTGGTGGAATATTCTGGTAAGAGGAGTAAGGAGCAAATAATTTACTGTAGAGTCAATTCAAGAATTGACTCTTAAACTATCACCCTCCTCAACTTTGATTCCATCAATTATCATTTCGACTTTAATTGAGAGATCTCACAAAACTTTAAATAATAGTAAGATCAAATAAAATAAAAAAGAGGAAATAACATGCAAAATTTTTCTTTAGCACCAGATGGAACAGAATATATCCTTCCAAATGAAGAACAAAGTAAAATTGAACGAGAAGAGATTCTCAGGATAACAGAAGAACAGAAAAAACTCGGACGTAAAATTGTAACTGTACAAGGATTGGGTTTTGTCGGTTGTGTGATGGCAGTTGTCATTGCCGATGCGGTTGATGAAAATGGTGAACCGATCTATTATGTGCATGGACACCAGAGACCTTCCAAACGTTCATTCTGGAAAGTACCTGTGATCAATACCGGGATCCCACCGGTGAATTCTTCCGATAAGGAAGTCCCGGAACTATTTGAAAGATGTGTAAACCAGAAGAAGAATTTCAGGGCAACCTGGCACGATGTAGCTTATGAAGTTGCCGATGTTGTGGTGGTCGATATTCAGCTGGATGCCACTAAACCTGCCTTTGGAGAAGCAGAAAAGGGATATTGCGATATAACTCATTTCAGAGACGGAATGAGAACTCTGGGACAGCATATCAAACCTGATTGTCTTATCTTAGTTGAAACAACTGTTCCTCCGGGAACCTGTCAAAAGATTGTAAAGCCGATCATTGAAGAAGAATTTATAAAGCGCGGGATAAATATTAAGAAAAATCCGGCTCTGGTGGCTCATTCTTATGAACGGGTCATGCCGGGAGCTAAATATGTCAGTTCCATTCGTGATTTCTGGAGAGTATTTTCCGGTGTGAATGAACAAAGTAAAACGTTGGCTCGTGAATTCTTGAGCAATGTGCTGAATGTGGAGAACTTCCCCTTAACCGAACTGGATAACACCAACGCTTCTGAGATGGCTAAAGTGATGGAAAATTCCTACCGGGCTACTAATATTGCCCTGACTCTGGAATGGGCCAGATTTGCTGAAAAGGTGGATGTAGATATTTTTAAAGTTCGAGATGCGATCCGCAAAAGAAAAGGAACACACGATAATCTGCTCCGACCCAGCCTGGGAGTCGGTGGGTATTGCCTCACTAAAGATCCCGTACTGGCTAACTGGTCGATGAAGGATGTTTTTGAAATTGACGATACATTATCCGTAGCGGTCAATTCGGTAAATATCAATGATACAATGCCGACCCATACAGTAGATCTTATAAAAGAAGAGATTCCTGAACTGCGTGATGTTAATATTACAGTACTGGGTGTTTCTTATCTGGAAGATGTAGGTGATACAAGACATTCTCCCTCTTTTACACTTGTAAGGTTACTGAGGGAGAACTGGGCAGAGGTTATCTGTCATGATGTCTATGTAGAGTTCTGGGCAGAACTGGAAACTGAAGAGGTTCATAATGATCTTGATACAGTATTAAAGGGTGCAGAAGTGGTTATCCTGGCAGTCGGTCATTCAGCTTACAAAGATATCGAACCTGCTGATCTTGTGAAAAAATGCGGAACCAAACCACTTATTATTGATTGTTCAAACTTCTTGAGCGATGAGAAGATTAAACAATACAAAAACCTGGGCTGTAAAATGAAAGGTGTTGGCAAGGGTCATATTGAGAATTTGTAAGATCTTGTAAGAAAGTAATATATTTTCGGTGCAGAATACTTATTTATAGATGTATCTCGCACTCTGTTCTTTAAAATAGGATAAGTACTAAAACATTAAATTTTTATAGAGGTATCAAATGAAATTAACGGTTATTGGAACAGGCTATGTCGGTCTGGTCAGCGGTACCTGTTTTGCGGAAATGGGTAATGATGTTATCTGTGTGGATAACAATAAAGATAAGATCGATGGATTGAACAGTGGAAAGATCCCCATCTGGGAACCGGGTCTGGAAGAGATGGTTCATCGTAATGCAGAAGGTGGGAGATTGACCTTTACCACCAATATCAAAGATGCAGTAGAAAATAGTGATATCTGCTTTATCGCTGTGGGAACTCCACCGGACGAGGATGGTTCTGCTGATCTGCAGTATGTTCTGGCTGTAGCCAGAGATATCGCTAAATATATGAATGGTTACAAGGTGCTCATTGATAAATCTACCGTACCGGTCGGGACAGCCGATAAGGTAAAGGCAACTGTTCAGAAAATTCTGGATGAACGCGGGGTGAAATATAAGTTCGATGTTGTCTCCAATCCGGAGTTCTTAAAAGAGGGAGATGCGATCAACGATTCCATGAAGCCCGACAGGGTCGTGGTGGGAACAGATTCGGAAGAGTGTGCAGAACTTATGCGTGAATTGTATACTCCCTTTGCCCGCAGCCATGAGAAGCTGATCATCATGTCGGTTCGTTCAGCCGAAATGACCAAATACACCGCCAATGCTATGCTGGCCACCAAGATCTCCTTTATGAACGATATTGCCAACCTTTGTGAGTTAACCGGTGCCGATATCAATGAGGTGCGTCACGGGATCGGTTCGGATTCGAGAATAGGATACAAGTTCATCTATCCCGGAGTCGGTTATGGGGGTAGCTGTTTTCCTAAAGATGTAAAGGCGTTAATCAAAATGGCGAACAAGATCGGTACCGAGACCAGAGTTCTGCAGGCTGTGGAAGATGTGAATAATGATCAGAAGAGCATACTTGTATATAAAGTGCTGGACCACTTTGGTGAAGATCTCTCCGAGCTTACTTTTGCAGTATGGGGACTATCCTTCAAACCAAAGACGGACGATATGCGGGAGGCTCCGGCTATCACTATTATTGAGGGTCTGATAGAAGCCGGTGCTGTTGTACAGGCCTATGATCCGGTGGCCATGGATGAAGCAAACAGAGTTTTCGGAGATAATCCCAAGATCAAATACACACATGGCAACTACGATGCCCTCAAGGGTGCTGATGCTCTATTGCTTATAACAGAATGGAACCAGTTCCGCTATCCCGATTTTGATAAGATGAAGAATTTACTTAAAACCCCCGTCATCTTCGATGGGCGTAATCAGTATAATCCCAAAGAGCTGAAAGAGAAGGGATTTACCTATTACGGAATAGGCCGACAGGTTTGATCGCAGATCTTATGCTGAGCCCTTTCTCCTATAACTACTTATAATAATAGTATAAGAGCTTGCTGAATTTCCGATATTTTTTTTTCAGGTCTTTATTATATCAATCCCAGTACCAGTCGGAATAGTCATCCGGATCCCAGCCGTAATTGTAGTCTGAATCGTACTCGAACCTTTCGGCACAAAAATACCTGTAAAATCCCTCTTCGCGATTCAGGCGGTCACGCAATTGGGCACAGCGGTCGTAACTCTGCTTCAGGCTGAATCCGTAGAAGGTAGCATAAACCTTATCCGTAACACTGTCAACCAGGTCGTAAGAACCGGGATCGGTATAGCTGTAACGGTGCAGGTGGTTGTGATAAACGAAATAGGGATACCCATTAAAGAAGTAAAAGCCATTATCGAAAACAAAATAATAACGGATCCAGATGCCGCGATAGATGTAGCGCGGAGGAATGGTATAGTGATATTTGATCGGTTTGTGGTAAAACACATTCTGGGTGAAATCCTTTTTTGTATATGGTTTGTGTTTGGTTCTCTTCACTTTCTGTAATTTGCTTTTGTTGATCTTGGTGGTTGTAGTCTGAGCTGGTTTGTTGTAGTTGTAATTAGAGATATTACGGGGTTTCTTTGACACTTTTTTTGGTTTTGTCCGGATCATCTCTTGCTTTTCTTTTTTCTGTACTTCCTTCATTTTTGGCTGTTCGGTCTTTTTCTCTACCTCTTTAATTTTCTTTTCCTCTACTTCTGTTTCATTCTCCTCTATTTTCTTAAGTTGCTGAGCAAAGGAATTAGTTGTAAAAGTTACAATAATGAGCAGGATGAGTATAAAAGTTTTTTTCATTTTGGCCTCCTTTAAAACAAAATTACAGGGTAAATAAAAAAAATATTTTTGGAACACGTTTTTATCACTTCAATTAATTCAACTCAGCTATAAGAAGGCTGTAAAATATGTCAATATTCTTTTTTGAGCAGAAAGCTTACAAAGCAAATTCCACTAAACAGTGTGATAAGATTAATTTTTTTAAGGGAAGGGGGATAGATAATGAACATACTGGTAACAGGAGCTGATGGTTTTATCGGTTCACATTTAACAGAAGAATTAGTAAGACAAGGTTATAATGTTAAAGCATTTGTATATTATAATTCTTTTAATTCATGGGGTTGGCTTGATACATTACCTGAAGACATTAAAAGTAAAATTGAAATATTCTCCGGAGATATACGAGACCCTAATGGTGTGCGAATAGCAATGGAGGGTTGTGATACTGTTTTCCATCTTGCAGCATTAATTGCAATTCCATTTAGTTATCATTCACCTGATAGTTATGTTGATACTAATATAAAAGGAACACTAAATGTATTACAAGCAGCCAAACTCCTTAATACTGAGCGAGTACTCGTAACCTCAACTTCTGAAGTTTACGGAACTGCTCAATTTGTCCCGATAACAGAAGAACATCCTTTTCAAGGTCAATCTCCTTACAGTGCAACAAAGATAGGAGCAGATCGTTTGGCTGAATCATTCTATCGTTCATTTGATTTGTCGGTAACAATTGTAAGACCTTTCAATACTTATGGTCCACGTCAATCTGCACGAGCTGTCATTCCAACAATTATTACTCAACTTCAAAACGGTTTTGAAGAGATAAAGCTGGGTGATCTTACTCCAACAAGGGATTTTAGTTATGTTAAAGATACCGCGAATGGTTTTATAGAAATTGCAAAATCTGATAAGACAATTGGACAGGAAATTAATATAGCAACCCAATCAGAAATATCTATAGGTGATCTTGCGACCGAGATAATACATCAAATTAATCCAAAAGCAAAAATTATCTGTGATCAACAACGTATTAGACCTGAGAAAAGCGAAGTGAACCGTCTTTTCGGATCTAACGAAAAGCTTAAGAGACTAACTGATTGGGTACAGCAATATAGTCTGGAAAAGGGATTAAAAGAAACAATTGAGTGGTTTAGTAAAGAAGAAAATTTAAGAAAATATAAAGCAAGTATCTATAATGTATAAAAGAGCAATTATTTTAGCTGGTGGAAAAGGAACCCGTCTGAAACCATATACAATAGCTTTACCCAAACCATTAGTTCCGATTGGTGATAAACCAATTTTGGAGATAATAATTAAACAGCTTATTGAAAATGGATTTGAACATATAACAATTACAATTAATCATTTAGCAGATATTATTAAAGCCTTTTTTGGAGATGGTTCAAAATGGGGAATAAAAATTGATTATTCTTTAGAGGAAAAGCCATTATCAACAATGGGTCCTCTCAGCTTAATTGCTGATTTACCTGAAGATTTTCTGATTATGAATGGTGATGTCTTATCTGATATTAATTTCTCTACTCTAATGCAAGAACATCAAAATAATAAAAATATCTTTACTATCTCTTCCCATAAAAGAAAACAAAAATGTAATTATGGGATATTGGAAATAGGTGAAAATAAATCTTTGATCGGATTTAAGGAAAAACCTGTAGTCGAATACGATGTAAGCATGGGTATATATATTGCAAATAAGAAAATCTTAAAATATATTCCTAATAATCAAGCTTATGGTTTTGATCAATTGATGTTAGATTTAATTGCTGATAATAATCCTGCTTCAGTTATAAGGCATAATGGGTATTGGTTGGATATTGGTAGACCGGATGATTACGCTAAAGCGTGCGAAGATGTTGAGTTAGTATTAAAAGGTGTTAAATGAAAATTGTAGTTACGGGAAGTCGTGGTTTTATTGGGACAAGGCTGGTACCCACATTAACCAAGAAAGATCATGAAGTAATTGAAATTGATTTAAAAACAGGATACGATATTACTAATTGGGAAAGCATAAAAGATCTTGTTGATTTTGATGTTATAATTCATTTGGTTGCAATTTCTTATGTTCCAAAGTCATATGAAATACCAAGGGAAATGTTTAGAGTAAACATAAATGGCACTCTAAATATGTTAGAACTTTGCAGAATTAATAAAGCCAAATTCATTTTTACCAGCTCTTATGTATATGGAAAACCAAAATACCTGCCAATTGATGAAGAACACCCAACTGAAGCATTCAATCCATACTGTCAGTCAAAGTTAATTGGTGAAGATTTATGCAAGACTTATAATAAAGATTTCGGTGTGCCTGTGATAATTTTCCGACCTTTTAATATTTATGGTCCTGGTCAGAATGGGAATTTCTTAATACCACTAATTCAAAAACAGATTAAAGATGATGGAATTGTTCAGCTGAAAGATCCTCGACCTAAACGTGATTATATTCATGTGGATGATGTAGTAGATGCTTATTGTAAAGCTGTTAAATATAATAAAACCGATTTCGATATTTTTAATATTGGATCAGGTACTAGCTATTCAGTAAAAGAAATTGCAGAAATGCTAGTCACTAAATCAGGCAAAAATATTTCAATTGAGTTTTCTGAAGAACGAAGAGAAAATGAAGTACTTGATACTGTTTGTGATAATAGGAAAACAATTAAAAAACTAGAAATTGAAGCTAGTTTAAAAAGATTAATGGAAAAATGAAAAATATGTCAATATTCTTTTTGGTTAGATATCTTACAGAGGGAATTCTATAAAGCAGCAAGCTAATATTAATTTTTTATATGGGGAGGGGGATATATAATGAATATTTTGGTAACAGGTGCAGCCGGTTTCATCGGATCGCATCTATGTGAAGCACTTATAAAAGAGCATGATGTCATAGGAATTGATAATTTCTGTGATTTCTATGATATTAAGATCAAGAGGAATAATATAAAAGGTCTGGGGCAATATGATAACTTCCAGATCATTAAGGCAGATATTCGCAGCAAAAGCGAACTGGAAGATCTTTTCAGCCATCACAAGTTCGACCTTGTCATCCATCTGGCCGCCATGGCCGGAGTGCGTCCCTCCATTGCCGATCCTGTCCTCTACACCGAGGTCAATATCAATGGAACTGTAAATCTTTTAGAGCAGTGTAAGAAGCAAGGTGTAAAGAAATTCATCTTTGCCTCCTCTTCTTCTGTCTACGGGAACAATAAAAAGGTCCCTTTTACAGAATCGGATCCGGTCGATCTTCCCATCTCACCCTATGCATCTACAAAAAAGGCGGGAGAACTTATCTGCCATACCTACCATCACTTGGAACAGATCTCCATGCTGATCCTCCGGTTCTTTACAGTCTACGGACCCAGACAGCGTCCCGATCTGGCAATTCATAAGTTTGCCCGGAAAATTCTGGCTGATGAGGTGATCCCGGTATTTGGAGATGGTTCAACAAAACGTGACTATACCTATATAGATGATATTATAGATGGAGTCTTAAGATCGGTAGATTTTGTAGAGACGGATTGTCATTATGAAATATTCAATCTGGGTGAATCTCAGACAATCTCACTTTCAAAGATGATAGAGACGATCGAGAACTCTCTGGGAAAGAGAGCTAAAAAAGAGATCCAACCACCGCAGCCCGGTGATGTGGATCGGACATTTGCCGATATCTCTAAAGCTAGAGAAATATTGGGATATAACCCAAAAGTCAAGTTCAAGGCTGGTGTGGATAAATTTGTAGAGTGGTTGAGGGAGAATTAAGAAGCGTATTCTATTAATAAAAGAAAATTTTATTAACTGGTGGAGATCAATCCACCGGTTTTTTTATGCTCTTTTTTTATATAAATAATTTGACAATCTCATTCCATGCAACAATTTAGCTCAAAGCATGAAAGGAAAATAATAATGAGAATAACCTTTAAAAACCGTTGTCCGAAGTGTAATGAATTTGACCGTAAGCGACTGCAGAGATCGCCCTGGATGCGTTTTCTTAAGTACACACGTCTTTATAAATGCATGCAATGTAGAACAGTTTACTTGGTGATCTTTGTTAAAAAATATTGATCGGTGACCAATATCTGTTAATGAGAACTGAATCTGATTCTTCTAAATGTAAATTATTACTTTTATCATAAAACTGAACAATACGGCTACGGTAAGAAAGTAATTGACTTATCCTGACAAAATCAACAACTTTGCATGGTAACCCTTTATTATGTGATAAATGTTAAATATAAATAAAATAGAGTGATGAGTAAACATTAAATAGATAGAGCAAAGGAGGATTAGATGAGTTTCAGAACACCAAGCATCAATACGGTTTCAATTTCAGGTAATATCGTTCGTGACGCAGAAGTTAACCATGTAGGTGAGGCTAAGACACCAGTTTGTACAATAACTATTGCTCATAATCAGCGCTATAAAGCAAAAACCGGAAAATGGCAGGAGACAGTTTCGTTCATCGATGTTGAGGTCTGGGGCGCTTTGGCCGAAAGAGGAGATTATTACAAAAAAGGTGTTCCTGTGATCGTTGAAGGAGTCCTTAAAGGTAATCAATGGAAAGACAAAGAAGGAAAGGGTCATTCTAAAGTCGTTGTAAGAGCTGCTAAAATACATGTTCTGGTTTACCCTGAGAAAGAAGGGAAAGAAAAGGTAGAAGAATAGACTTAATACATTATAGAAAGATAAAAATAGTTAACAAAAAGCCATCTGCAATTAGCGGGTGGCTTTTGTTTTATTGAACAATTCCAAATATTATTGTGGTATTTTCTCTTTTATTAATAATGAAAATCTAGTGTTGTGATTCTCATGACATAAATTTTGTTAAGGATATCTTCGAAGCATAGAGCTATTTTCTTTCTTTCTCATATAGTTCAATTAATTTGTCCTTGAGTTCATCTATTGTCACTTTTTGATCTTCAATTTTGCTACTTAGTTGTTGATTCTTCTTTTCTAAGAAGGCTAGCTTATTAAGAATTTCTGAATCATTAGTTTTCGTGTAAGTTTCCAAATCCTTTCCCGTATCTCTTCCTCGTTTTGCAATTTCTTTTATAATTCGTGGTGCCCTCAAACTGCCTGTTATATTTGTTCTTTTTACGATTGAAGGAGTTTTTAATGTTTCCAGAACAGATTTATCTATCTTAGTTATTCTATCTTTATCATCACCGAAGATCAACCAAAAAGTATCAACACCTAATGTTGTTGCAATAGTTGCCAGCACATGTTGCGAAGGAAAAGTGAAATTATTTTCATACCTTGCCACAGTAGTTTGTCTGACACCGATTTTAGACGCTAAGTCTTTCTGTGTTAAACCTTTAAAAATTCTTATTCTCTTTACTCTATCACCAAAATTCATATCATAACCCTCCACTATTTGCCAATATGCATAATAAATGCTTGACATATGTAGCTACATGCATATATTACCAATATATATTCATATTGATATTCGTCAAATGAAAAATTAATAAGGAATGAATATGAGAGAAAAATTATTTATTAAAGGCAGTGAGTTCATTCGCCAAGGTTCAACCTGGCATCACAATTTAGTTAATGAGCTGGTTGAGTTAAAAATAATATTAGGAGCTGAGGGGACCAAAAAAAAATTAGTTGAAGAGTTGGCAAAATATTACACAGGTTCGCTACCAAAAGGATCATATTTGTTGCGATTGGTCAGTGTAGTGGAAAAATTGCAGAAGAAAGATGTTCCAAAAGAGCTTTATGAAAAAATACCCCTTTCTTACTGGATAAAACTAATTAAATACGTAACACGTGACAATGCTCAGGAGATCATAGATTGCTTAAACAATGAAGTGCAACTTAAAATATTAATAGAAAAATTAAAACAGGGCTTTGAGCTAAGATATAACCTTTTCTCAGGCGAACATGAATTTTATCGAGAGAAAAAGAAAGATGAGAATCCTTAAAAGAACTATTATCAGAATATCCAAGAACAGCAAGACGTTATTCCAATTCAGGGATCAGCAATTAGGATGTTACCATTTTGCAAACTCAGCTTTTCCTGATCCGGATCCAGATAAGATCGTCAACAAACAAGCACTGATCCTGGAACTTGGGGGGAAATATTATCTTCTTGGGCATGATGAAATACTTAAAGAAAAATATATCGAATACCATGCGGGAGATCAACTCACATTGAGACTTTACCCAAATGGGAATGCAGCAATGTTCTTTCTCAAATCGGGTTCTTCTGGCGTTTCGGTGTTAAATTATGATGTGAAAACTAAGAAGCTCATCTTTGATGCTTCAATTCTTAACGTACCCTATCAATCTCTACATCCAAGTTATATTGTCTGTGAGGAAGGCAGATACACTAGCATCCAGGTACTCCTCCCAACTACTGTCTTTGCTGCTCTCTCCAGTATTTCAAAAGAGACCCTCCGTCGTTGGAAAGTTGAGGGCAAGCTGATTCCTGTAATAATCACATCTACTGGTCGTTCTTATTACTCACCAGTTCAGTGTTCTCTGGCCAAAAAGTTACATGATAAACGCTGTAATTCGGCTGAAATTTACTTAATTATCATAAATGAGCTGAAAGAGCTCAACCCAGGTGAAGTTGTATACATTTCCTGGTTCAAAAATCTGGTCCGGAAGTATTCCAATTCCAACTATTGTTATAGTACATTAAGAGATCTGCTCCGGGAATTAATATCGCAAAATAGAATAGAACGTGTTAAACAAGGCTACTATTGTAGCTTTACAAATCAAGTTTAAGGGAGAGAAAAATGAAAAAACCATTAAATTACGTGATGGAATTACCGAATGTTAAAATTGTATTAATATTCATCTTTTGTGGTCTGCCATGGGATTTATATTCTGCCTGGTGTCTTTATTGGCATATAGGGTATTGTAATTTTGTAGACTATGATGCTATTGTTGAAGATGAAATGAAAGATAAGTCGATCGCCAAGATGATCGAACTTAACCGGCAACGCTTAGCTAGCAAGAACAAACTTGTTATCATCAAAAAGGTCCGATTGAATTTTGATTTTCCGGAGATCGCGGATCAGATCGTTGAAGCTCTATCACAAACTGCAGCAAATGAAGATCCGGGAAAATTGAAAATGCCGTCTGCCTTTGTTTACTTCTTAAGGAACCATCGGATGAGAAAGTTCATAGAAACTGCATTGCTTGTTAGATTAGTATTCCATGAGATCAATAGATTGTGGCTACAATTTAATCCTGTGGGGATCCGTCGTGACTACTTTGAGATATTCGAATATTTTCTGTGGAATGTCCGCAGTATGACAAATTCTGAATTGCGCGAGTTTTTCAAGTGGAATGGAGATAATGCATACTATAGATATCATCATAAGGTTTTAGGAGGAGATGTGAATCAGTTCTTGGGTTGCTGGGGGCTTGAGGATCGTGAAGTGCAAAATAGGAGTATCTACAAAATGACATCTAAGATCTCCAACAATATTTCTAATGCTTCAGAAGGCGCATCCAAAGAACTTTTTTCACTGCAAAACTCCTGCACGAGCCAAATAGTAAAAAATGAGAAGATGCAATTTCCAAATCAACCCATTCCGAGTGAATTTTTAGGAAATCCTACTTGGCCTATTAAACCTGATATGAGTGAAGCTGCTTTTCAGGTGCGAAATATTAACCGAGAATATCGATTTCAGCAGTTGTTTGATATTATAAAGAAAAGAGGAGAAGATAATGATTAGAAAAGAGATAGTCCCCTTTACCAGATTCCTGGAGGTCAGTATTCTTGCAGGATGGGACGATGAAAGTATTATACAGCAAATGACTCGGTACCAGCTATTTGTTGGCGGAGAGGAGATCGAGGATATTAGGCATGAGCTTAATGAAAAAACAGTATGCAAGGCTATGATAACAGAGAACCAAATACGTCTTGAGAATGAAGAAGAACCGCTGATAGATAAAGATGTAAAGGCAATGTACAAGTATCAGGAAGACTTTAAGGCTCTTATTAATAATTTATCCTGTGCTACCAGAATTATCAAGAGAGGAAAGCTGCAAAATGTAGAGTGTGCTGATATTTTGCTGGAAGATGTTCACAGGTATCTGGCAGAAAATTTTGCAATGACCTTCATGGAGTTTGAAGTTCTGGCACAAGAAGCTAAAAATTCGGAGATAGAGATTTTTACAGAGGATGCTTATAGGAGGCATCTGTACTGGTTTTGGAATATTGAAGATAGTGATCAGGAAAGAGTTGCACGATATGTATATCATCATAAGGAAAGAGGCCTATATCATCAATATATAAATCCAACGCTGGAGGGGATCCAGGATATTTTTAGTCCCTTTAATGAACCGGATAAAAATGAAATCATCCGCAAGATTAAAATTAATAATTTTAAATACAGAGATAAGATCTCACGCGATCTTGATCATGGGCGGACGCCCGATAAGTCAGATATTTCTCGTTTTAGATCAACTGCTGTTAATATCAACAGGCTAGGACACCATGAGGCTCTTGTGAAAACAGCAAATTATCTGGAACGCAAGTTTGGTGGATATATGCGTAATGAGCAAACTACATACATAGATCCTGATGACATTTTAGTGGTTCCTCACAAAAATTTTATCAGGCTTCTAATTTACATTGGCTATAAACTTGATGAAGTAGAAGGAATTTTAAGGAGGTATTGTTTTAATCATATCCCAAAATGTTTTTTAGAGGATATTTACAGCGGCTGTATATCTTTTGCCGAAGGAAAAGAGATGGTTGCAGAAAATCAGAAGAGAATGGCCTTAAAAGAGCCATTATTTGACTCTTCTGAGGTGAGAAAAACGTTCCATTATAAGACTATATATGATGCCGCAATACAATGGCCAAGAGCTATAACTAGACGCGGAGTATTTACTATTAACGTAATATTGAAGAGTGAATATAAGAGGCGAGTTTTCGATCTAGCACATATCGTTGGCATGCGCTACAGGCAATTGTTTGATCTATGGCAGAGGCATTTTAAAGTGGAATTAACCAGGAATGACTATAAGTTATATAAATATTACTGTTGGACGTTACCGAAATTTCCATTTAGTAAGCGGGGATTATATCAGTATTTGCAGCAGGATCCTACAAATGCTCTTTATCGAAGCTATAAATCATTCTTTGATCTAGAGCCACTTGATCTTATTATGAAACTGGGAAAATTCACAGATAAAGAAAGGGATATGAGTAATCGCGAGATGTTGGGGAAACTATTTGTTTATCGCTCTATTGCCCTTCAGGATGGAACTCCTTTTCCGAATTGGATGAATAAGTTATTGATAAAATTAGAAGAAAAATATGATGAACTAGATGAAGAAGAAAATAAAGAGTATTATCGAAAGCAGTTACAGCGAATCTTCGACCGGATTACCGGTAAAGTGAGATATACTATGACGAGAGATCAAATAAAAAATATACGAAGACCTAAAAAAATTGAAACTCTGATCGTGCAGGATGAGCCTAAGCCCGAATAATTAAAAGACTCTAGTTTAATTTATAATTATTAATATAAGAAGTGCAATTAATTTAAAATAAGCAGATATTATGATCTGAAATTGGAAATTATGAGTGAATTTCACTGTAGATATTTGGAATTTAATTGGATTATTATAGAGACATGTAACTCTATACAGGGTAGCATATTAGCCTTTAATCGGTCATATATATAGAGTATAAAGGGAAAAACTCCTGCAGGCTAATCCCCTGAAGGAGTTTTTTTTATCTCAGGGCATTGCCCTGAGATCTGTATAAAAATTCACAAAAAAAAAGGAGGGAAATATGCAAGACCAAGACTTATCGTTTGAAAAAGCAGTAAAGTCAAAGTTGAAACTGCGCCTGGCAATTATCGGTCCCAGCGGCAGCGGGAAAACCTACACCTCTCTTCTGCTAGCTTCGGGACTGTCTAAGAAAATTGCCCTGTTAGACACCGAGAGAGGATCGGCAAAAAAGTATGCCGATCTTTTTAAATTCAGCGTACTGGAACTGGAAAATTTCCATCCGGATAACTTTATCGAAGCTATCAAAAGTGCAGAAGCACAAAAATTCGATCTGCTCATCATTGATTCACTCTCCCATGCCTGGAACGGGCATAATGGAGCTCTGGAACTGGTCGACAAAGCTGCGGCAAGATTGAAGAGCACCAGCAGTTTCGCTGCCTGGAGGGAGGTGACACCTCTGCACAATAAGATGATCGATGCAATTCTGAGGGCAGATCTGCATATTATCGTAACTATGCGCGCTAAGACAGAATACTCCCTGGAGAAAGAAAATGAAAAAAGCGTGGTCAGGAAGGTCGGCATGCAGCCGATACAGCGTGAAGGACTTGAGTATGAATTTGATATTGTGGGTGATATGGATCTGACCAGCACCATGGTTATCAGCAAGACACGTTGTCCTATTCTGCAGCAGTCGGTGATCCAAAAACCTGGCAAGGAGCTGGCTAAAACTATTCTGAAATGGCTGAACAGCGGAGAGCCTGTAAAGAAGAAGGTAGTATCTGCAGGAGATAAACGAGAGAGGGACAGATTGATCAAGAATATCAAAACCAAAATGGAGGAGTTGAATGAGAAGAATTTCATCACAGTCAAAAAACTGAGCGAGTTCGGAGATAAGATCAAAGATCCCAAAGCAACTGTCGGGATGCTTAAGTTCCTGGAAAAACAACTGCTGCTGATCGACCGACTCGATCAGATAAAGGCCACAATTTCCCAGCAGCAGCGGAAAAGTTTCTATCGGAAAATACTGGCAACGAACACCCAGGACGTAAAAGCCTTAGAGAAGGAATTGAAAATAATGGAGGCAGCATGAAGATCACCAATAACAACGGCATTCCTGAGCCGATCGTCCGGGCGATCAAAAAAGGGTGGTACAGCGGGGCTGGTGCAAAACATTATTGCAGTGTAACCGAGCTACTTAAACCTGAGAAAATGTTTGTTCTGGAACAAAGATACAGGGATACGATCAACCAGGAAGCTTCGGATCTTATTTGGAGTCTTATGGGGAGTGCGATGCATAGGGTGCTTGAAGCATCGGAGACAAAAAACACATTGAATGAGGAGAGATTATTTGCTACTGTGAACGGTAAGATCATCTCCGGTGGTATTGATCTATATGAGAACGGGATCATCTCAGATTTCAAATTCACCAGCGTCTGGCAATATCTTTATAAAAGTGGAATTACTCTATGGGAACAACAATTAAATCTCTATTCATATCTCTATCAGTCAGCAGGATTCGAGGTCGATAAGTTGCAGATAATAATGATCTTTAAAGATTTTTCAGCAGCTAAGTGTAAATATGAAAAGAACTATCCTCAGCAAGTGGAGGTCATCCCGATCGAAAAATGGGATCTATCATGGTGCCGGCACTTTATTGCGCAAAAATTGGATAAATTGGAACGCGCACTCTCCCTTTCTGATGATGATATCCCCGCATGCTCACCACAGGAGCGCTGGCAGGATCCGCAAAAATATGCTGTGATGAAAAAGGGCAATAAAAGAGCGCTGAAACTCTTCGATTCAAAAGAATCCGCCACCAGATTCATCTCTTCACATAAGGATAAGAAAAGGCTTTTTATAGATATCCGCGAGTCGATCCCCAGAAGGTGTAATTACTGTGTTGTAAATAGATTCTGTAATTTTTATCAGACCTACAAAAATATGAAAGATAATTTAAAAACGGCTTAAGGAGGAAAATATTATGGCCAAAGTTAGAAGTATCATCGTTGAGATCATCAGAGAGCTCAGCTTCCTGATCTGGACAATACTGCAGGAGAGAAGAGAAAATCGGAAAAGAGATCCTGCGAAAAAGAGGAGAATGAGATGAAGGAGAAAGAAGACATGCCAATGTTGAGCGATGTACTTAGAATGGTTGACAGAAACAAAGTTATAGGTGATCTAAGAAATAAACACTATCATCAGGTAGCTTACAATAATTCAAGGACAATCATCAAATATGTGGAAAATGATGTTGTATTAACAGCTTTCGCTTATAATCCGGGTAATGCTGTTGTAATCTTTCCCAAGGCTAATAAACAGCTAATTGCATATAGTTCATATTTTGACGGCTTTCCTAGTGGACAATGCTATTCCTGTTTTCATTGGAGCAAGATGGATATGAAAATGGCAATTACTCTGATCAAACAAGATATCTGGGAAAGATCGGATCATTGTGAAGATGTAATATACGAAGATACATCATATGCTTCACAGTGGGAGGAACTGGCAACAGGGAATATCGAATATACATCATCATATAGTAACTCAACATTAACCATCAGAAATTTCAAGAAAACTTACAATAATTACATCTACAATCGTAACTATACGATCTATAGACTCACTTCTGGAAAACTGAGAGTTGAGGTGGATGGAAAATACTATTCCTATGAAGAGTTCATTAATATCATCATGTTCTTCCGCAATCACAAAATTGATGAGTCTGTTATCATCGTAGAAGTACCTAAATTAAATACCTGGCAGAAGGTGTTATCAATAGATGACTTGAACAATGACATATTAGATCAACTCAAAGTGCAGGCAATTTCCAAAAAGATGAAAGAAGCCGCTTAGGAGTAGATATATAGGCTAAAAGCTAATAAGCAAAAGCTAAAAGAGTAATACCGGAGTTATCCGGTTTTTTTTTATGTCAAAAAACAAATAAAAAAGGAGAAAAAAATATGAGAGCAAAACAATTACGTGAAACGTTGGAGTTTTCAATAAAAAATAGATTTCCCGTATTAATTAAGGGATCGCCTGGTATTGGGAAAACGGACATTGTCACTCAGTCCAGTGCTGCAATGGGGGCTGATTTAATAGTAAGTCACCCGGTAGTATCTGATCCTACAGATTTCAAAGGACTGCCATTCCCCAATAAAGATGGGTCAGCGGCAAAATTCTTACCATTTGGAGATCTGCTAAGGCTAATTGAGGCAGATAAACCGACAGTGTTCTTTCTAGACGATCTGGGACAAGCATCAGCCAGCGTGCAGGCGGCAGCCATGCAGCTGCTTTTAGCACGCCGGATCAATGGACATGCAGTTTCTGATCATGTGGTATTCCTGGCAGCAACAAACAGGAGACAAGATAGGGCAGCGGTCCAAGGCATCCTAGAGCCGGTGAAGAGTCGATTTGCAGCGATTTTGGAATTAGAGGTAAACACAGATGATTGGGTGGAATGGGCAATTGAGAATGATATGCCAACAGAGCTTATTGCCTTTATCAGATTCCGACCGAATTTACTTCACGATTTCAAACCCACAGCAGATATCATAAATACACCCAACCCAAGAACTGTTGCCAATGTTGGGAAAATGATGAATGCTGGTCTACCTAAAGATACAGAATACGAAATGATCTCTGGAGCTGCAGGAGAAGCATTTGCTACTGAGTTTTTGGGATTTTTAAAAGTCTATCGGGATCTTCCTGATATAGATAAACTGATCGCTGATCCTGAGAATACAGATGTGCCTAATGAACCCAGTACACTTTTCGCAGTGTGTGGAGCATTATCGGCATCTGCAGCTGCCAATAAGAAGAACTTTGGCAATATAATCAAATACACCGATCGATTACCAGGTGAGTTCCAGGTATTACTAATTAAAGATGCCATAAAACGTAATAATTTGCTGGCAAATACCAAGGAATTTTCCCAGTGGGCCATTAAGCATTCTGACGTAATTTTGTAAAAAAAATAGGAGGAAATATGTTAAATGATAAAGCTATGATCGTATATCTTAATATCAGTTTCTGGACTGCCCGTAAATATGATAAGAGGGTGTCGCAGGAGATCGAGAGACAATATAATGCCGATGAAGCCGGCAGATACAATAAGGTTCTTATCGCCAAGGAGCATCTGTCCAATATCAGAAAAATTATCTCATCTGCCAGAACTTTTCATTATGAGAATACAGTGCCCTGGGATGATCATGGAGGTAGATTATTACCCACTTCAAACTACTTTGATTATCTAAACGGTTTACGCACTTACCAGGATGAGTTTGAGAGAGAGACTGCAAACTTTTTATTAGTCTATCCCAGTCTCAAATATGAGGCCAGTCTAAGGCTGAATGCCCTGTACGAAGAGGAAGATTATCCCGATGTTGAAACTCTAAAAACTAAATATGCATTTACTAACCAGATTACACCCGTACCGGATGCTGATGACTTCAGAGTGAACCTAAGTAGTGATGAAGTTGATTCTATCAGAGACTCTATTGAACAACAGGTAAAGGATTCAACTGAAGCTGGCATGCATGATCTTTGGAAGAGATTATTCAAAGTAGTAGAGAACATGGTGGAGAGGTTGAAAGATCCGGACCATAAATTCAAGAACAGTCTGGTTGAGAACATAGAAAATCTATGTGAGTTGTTACCTAAGCTCAACATCACCAATGATCCTGATCTGGATACAGCAGTGGATGAAATTCAATCCAAGCTGACAATGAACAATCCGCAGACACTCCGAGAAAACAGCATGGTTCGCAATAGAACAGCTCAAGCTGCTCAGGAAATACTTAATAAAATGCGGCATTATCAGATACAGACAGCAGCTTAAGGATTTGTGTATGGAAACTTCTAAAAGAAAATTGACCAAAGCGAGAGCGGGGCTGGTATTATCCAGCCCTTTCTTTGCTTCCCTTGCTCTACAGCTTAAATTGATAGAGGATCAGGAATGTGCAACAGCCTATACCGACTCTGTTGTTCTGGGCTATAATCCGGAATTTATTGCTAAGCTCTCCAATGCTGAATTAAAGGGAGTGATCTGTCACGAGGTTCTGCATATCGCTATGCTTCATCCATTCCGTAGAGCTGGGCGTGACCAGATGATTTGGAATATTGCCTGCGATTATGCTATCAATCCTATTGTTAAAGAAGCAGGATTTTCTCTGCCGGCAGGAGCGCTGCTCGATGATAGATACAAAGGTAGAGAAGCAGAAGTGATCTACAATATGCTTCCCAAACAATTACCGGAAGACTTAAATTTAATTGGAGAGGTGAGAGATTACAAACAGGATAAGAGTGATATGAAATCAAATACTGTAAAGCATCAGGAGAAGAACTGGAAAATAACTTTATCAGGAGCTGCAGGAATAGCTAAAGCTCAAGGTAAATTACCGGCAAGGTTGGATAGGATGATAAAGGAGATGTTGCAACCGAAGCTGCCTTGGGGAGAAATATTATCCAGGTTCATAACAGAAAATGCTAAGAATGATTTCACCTGGACACAACCGAATAAGCGGTATTTGTACTCTGGATTATACTTACCAGGACTTAATGTTCCTACTCTTGGGACTATTGCTGTTATTGTAGATACTAGTGGTTCGATATCGCAGAAAGAGCTTGATACATTTTCCTCTGAACTGCAATCGATCCTTCATATCTATCCGGGAACTGAGATAAAAGTGATCTATGTCGACACTAAAGTAGCTCACACACAGACTATAGATATCTATGACTTCAAGCTAAACGCCAAGGGTGGAGGGGGAACAGACTTTAAGCCTGGCTTTGAGTACATAGAGAAAGAAGCTGTTATGCCTTCTTGTGTTATCTATTTCACCGATGGTTGGTGCGACTCATTTCCCCAAGCACCGGATTATCCAACGCTCTGGGTGTCAACTGACAGAATAAATTTCAAACCACCATTTGGTGAAGTGATCTATATAGAACAGCGGGAGTAATATCCCGTTGTTCTATTATCAGTCTGAATTCTTTTTTTAGTTATCAGCCGATATGTGCTTTTCCGTACTTCATATTTCTATTTATCTTATATGACTATATTATTTTCTGATTGACTATTAAGTTACATTTAAGCAATTTTGGATAAGCAAATTGATGAAAAGGGAAATGATTTTTTAAAAGTGCGTCATAACTCCGATATTGAAGTTATGACGAACCTTTTTGGTGTAACTATAGGTTGGTTATGCGCACCTTATATAAGGGCGCAGCGTGCATATGTTAGCAGCAAATTTGTTATAATGATAATTAGAGTTTAGTAAAAAGTAATAGGGAGAATATGATGGAAGAATTAAAAAAAATCATAATAAAGCACGTTAATTTTACTGAGTATGCAAAAAATAGGATTTTAATTTTATTAATCTTAATTATGAGTTGTTCTACACTGTTTTCTCAAATACCTTGTGATACACTTTGGACTAAGACAATTGGAGGTACTTCAAGTGAATATGGTAGCTCCATTCAACAAACAAACGATGGGGGATATATTATTTCTGGCAGAACATACTCTTATGGAGCAGGTAATACTGATGCATGGCTCATCAAAACTGATGAACAGGGCAATGTTGATTGGTTTCAAACATATGGAGATACAGGGCCAGATCAAGCTAATTGTATTAAACAAACAATAGATGGTGGGTATATCTTAACAGGCAGCAAATATATTTTTGATGAGTCAGATTCTGACCTTTGGCTTGTTAAAACTGATGAGTATGGGAATATAGAATGGGAACAGACTTATGGTGATATAGAATATGATTCAGGTTGGTCTGTCGTTCAAACATTGGATGAGAATTATGTTGTTGCAGGATGTACAACTGATGATTTTTATACTGATAATACTTTAGGGTGGGTTTTAAAAACAGATTCTCAAGGAAATGAAATATGGAATACTATTTTTGGAACATATTTGACATCTGATGTTTTTAAATCTTTAGAGAAAACTTTAGATGGAGGATATATTCTTGCTGGAGGTAAGCCATATTATACATATTCTCCACAAGATGCTTGGTTAGTAAAAATAGATGAAGAAGGTAATCAAGAGTGGGAAGGATATTTTGGAGATGAAGGCTATGATCATTTCAGCAGTGTAATCCAAACAACAGATGGTGGTTATATTATGGCAGGATCTCTCGACACAGCACCTTTTGGTGACGGTTATTATAAAGCTTGGCTTGTCAAAGCTGACTCTTATGGTAATTTTGAATGGGAACAGACCTATGGTGACAGTGATGAATATAATGCAGGAAGATCAGCAATGCAGACATTAGATGAAGGATATTTTTTGTCTGGTTGGATTGAAAATATAGGATCGCAAAGAGATATTTTTTTAATGAAAACAGATTGTAATGGTAATATTCAAGCTGTAGTTGATTTTGGAGGTAATAATAATGACGCGGCTTATGCAGCAATAACTTCTAACGATGGCAGCTACATTATTACTGGCTACACAATTTCCTATGGTGCAGGAAGTTCTGATTTATGGTTGTTAAAAATTGGGAGTATTTATGCTGATTTTTCAGCAAATCCAATATCTGGTTATGTTCCCTTAGAAGTCCAATTTGAAGATCAATCATATGGTGATATATCAAGCTGGCAATGGGATTTTGATAATGATGGAATTATTGATTCCAATGAGCAGAATCCAACTTACACATATTCCACAGCAGGATTATATACAGTTTCATTAACAGTATCGGATGGGACAAATACTGATACTGAGATAAAAGTGGATTATATTAATGTAAGCTTTACAGGAATAGAAAGTGAAACGATTTCTTTAGAAACAATTCTTCTTAGTAATTACCCCAATCCGTTCAACCCCACTACAACAATATCCTTCTCAATTTCAAATGAAAGTAAAATTGATATTTCCATTTACAATATAAAAGGACAAAAAGTAAAAACACTGATGAATGAATCTTTTGAAAAAGGTTCCCATTCAATTATCTGGGATGGTGAGGATGAAACAGGAAATTCTGTAAGTTCAGGAATTTATTATTATAAGTTGAAAATGAATGGTAAAATTGAAGCAGTAAGGAAGTGTTTACTACTGAAATGAAAAGAATGCTGCTAACAAAAGTGTCAGTGCTCAGATTGAAAGAAAATATGAAAGAGCACCGCACACTCTAAACATTAGCAGCAACTCAGTAAGTCGGAGGAAAAGATGAGAAGAATGATGATATTTTCTTGTTTGATTTTTGTTTTTCATTTATCAGCAATAATAATAAATATTCCAGATGATCAACCAACAATACAAGAAGGTATAAATGTATCTGTTGATGGTGACACTGTATTAGTGCAACCTGGTTCATATATTGAAAATATTAATTACAATGGTAAAAATATTACTGTCGCTTCCTTATACCTAACAACTCAAGATACTACTTATATTTCTGAAACAATAATCGATGGAAATCAAGATAATAGTGTTATAATATTTGAAAATGAGGAAAATCAAACTTCACTTTTAACAGGTTTCAAAATAATTAATGGATTAGGATACTATCACAATTATTATGATGTTAATTATGGAGGTGGAATAACTTGTATAGACAGTTCTCCAACAATTAAAAATAACATTATTTTTAATAACAATTCAGTATGTGGTGGTGGAATTGCCATTTCAAGTTTTAGTTATCCAACAATTGAAAATTGCGAAATATTAAATAATTCTGTAACTTCTCGTGGAGGTGGAATTTATTGTATTTATGGAGCCACACCTGTATTAAGAAACTTGAATATCCATAATAATTCAGCTGACGGTAATGGTGGCGGATTATGCTTAATACTTCACTCAATTGTTGAACTTGAAGGGATAAATATTCATAATAATAACGGTGGTGGGTTATATCTTAATGGAGGTTTTGGAAGTTCAGGAGTAGTCCAATTTTCTTCGATTAATCACTGTAATATATACCAAAATTATGGTCTTGCATTAGGTAACGATATAGAAATGTATTCATGTCAAATTCCTGACGTAATTTTAGATACTTTCACTGTTTCTAATCCAACAGATTATTATTTATCACATTCCAATGAAGTAATCTTTGAGATTCTAAACTCTACCAATCCTGAATTAATTTCATCTGATTTTTATGTTTCTCCATACGGTAATAATTATAATAGCGGATTGTCTCCTGAATTTCCCTTAAAAACTGTTACAAAGGCAATTTCATCAATCTATACCGATAGTTTAAATGCAAATACAATACACCTTGCACAAGGAATTTATTCAGAAAGTTCCAATGGTGAATCATTTCCGCTTGGTATTCTTTCTTATTTAGAAATAACGAGTGAGTTTAGTAACGAAGTTTTAATCGATGCAATGGGAAACAACTATGGGATGTATGCTCTTTATTCTGAAAATTGTACCATTAATAATTTAGTAATACAAAATAGTAATAATGCGGGAATTAGAGGAGAACAATCTCATCTAGAAATCTTCAACACGAACATTTCTAACAATAATTCAGGTATTAGTATTAATGATACTTATTTAACGCTATGTAACGTAGAGGTTATTGATAATCATAGTGATAATAGTTATCGAGGTGGAGTATCATGTTTTGATTCCAATATTGATATTTTTGATTGTAACATTTCAAATAATTCTTCAGAACACGTAGGTGGAATTAAAGCAATTAGCTCAACTTTAATTGCTCAAAATTCGATTATTGAAAATAATTTTTCAGAATTAAGAGGAGGTGGATGCATTTTATCAAATGGTAATTATACTTTTATTAATACTAAAATTTGTGATAACATATCTGATGAGAATGGTGCGGCAATTCATTGTTGGTATAATGTTGAACTAAATCTGATTAATTGCACTATAGCTGGTAATCAGGCAATGATCAATGGCGGTGCATTATATTTACGCCAGTTAAGCAATGTATCTATTATTAATTCAATTCTATATGATAACATTCCTCAAGAAATTTTTTTAAGTGAAAGTACATATTCACAATTTCTACAAGTTGACTATTCAAACATACAAGGTGGTGAATCTGCTCTTGAAGAATTTGAATATTTGGAACTTGAATGGGGAGATGGAAACTTAGACTTAAATCCACTTTTCTCAAGTAATTTGGAACCTTCCTATTTTCTAAGTATTGACTCTCCGTGTATAGATGCAGGAATTCAAGATACAACTGGTTTAAATATTCCTGAGGTTGATTTGCTTGGAAACACAAGACTATATGATGGAGACAATAATGGTATCGCAATAATTGATATGGGAGCCTATGAATGGAATCCAAATGTCTCAATAGATGAATATACGGTTACACCTACCAATTATTCACTTTCTCAAAATTACCCAAATCCTTTCAATCCATCAACAACAATTTCCTTCACAATTCAAGAAGATAGTAATATTGAAATCTCATTATACAACATCAAAGGGCAGAAGATAAAATCACTTTTAAGCGACCAAATAACAGCAGGAGAGCATTCAATTGTCTGGAATGGTGAAGATGCTTCAGGGAAGAAAGTAGGGTCAGGTATTTATCTTTACAAGCTTAATATGAATGGTAAAATGGAAGCAGTTAAGAAATGTTTACTGTTGAAATGAATGATGCTGCTAACAAGTGTATCTGTGGATTCCCAAAGCATACACGAAACATTAGCAGCAACTTAAAAAATTGGAGGTTGATTTGAAAAAGAGTATTCTCGTAATTATTCTTCTAACTAATTGGATTCTACTTTTTCCCCAAACATCAATACCTGCTGGAAATGTTTCAGGAAATTGGTTGATAAACGGTTCTCCTTACTTAATTGAAGGTGAAATATCGATTCCTGATGGAGAAACATTAACAATTGATCCAGGAGTACTTATCGAATTCCAAGGACATTACAAGTTTAATGTTCAAGGACAATTACTTGCTGTTGGTACTATGCAGGATTCCATTCATTTCACAGTTAATGATACGACAGGTTTTTCTAACCCGAATATTCCCGATGGTGGATGGCATGGAATCCGATTCGATAATACACCAACTACAAATGATTCCTCAAAAATTGTTTATTGTCATTTAGAGTATGGTAAGGCTTTGGGAGCTAATCCCGATTATATGGGTGGCTCAATATTTTGTTCAGCATTGTCCTCTGGATTTTCAAAACTCCAAATTACAAATTCAAAAATTTCAAAAAATTATGCTGGATGTGGTGGTGGAATTGCACTTTATTTTTGTACGGTAAATCTAAGAAACAACTATATTACCAAAAACATTTCTGGTAATAAAGGAGGAGGAATTTATTGTCGAAACTCTTACTTAAATTCAGGATCAAGTATTGAATCAAATAAAATATATCATAATATTGCATTCCAAAAAGGTGGAGGTATTTGTGGTACAAGATTAAAGGTAAGTAATACATTGATACATTCAAATATTGCGGAAAATGGTGGAGGTATTTGTATTGAGGGTAGCAGCAATATTATAAATTGCACTTTAAGTGAAAATACTGCTCAATTGAAGGGAGGAGGTTTGTTTTGTACAGATTCTGATATGTCGGAAGTGTATAATTGTATTATTGTGGATAATAATGCAATTATAGAAGGTAATGAAATAGCTCTGAATGCGTATTGGTATATGATTCCTTGGGGGTATGTTTTTGTTCCGGCAAACATTACTCTAGAATATAATAATATCAAAGAGGGATATGGTGAAATAAGCCTGAATTATGAAGGTTCAACACCGCAATATCCAATAATTTATAATATCATTTATAATAACAACTTAGATTCTAATCCTTTATATATTGATCCAGAAAATCAAGATTTCCATCTATTAAGTGAATCTCCATGCATAAATAGTGGTACACCAGATACAACTGGATTGAATTTACCAGATTTTGATTTGGATGGAAATCCGAGAATTTTTGATAATCAAATTGATATGGGTTGTTACGAATGGCAAGGAACTGGAGTAGTAAATGAAGAATTACAAATTGATAATTTCAAATTAAATAACTACCCCAATCCTTTCAATCCAACTACCACAATTGAGTTTTCAATCCAAAATGATTCCAACGTTGAACTAACTATTCACAATATTAAAGGACAAAATATCAAAATTATAGCTAACAATGAATTTAATAAAGGTAATCATTCAATTATCTGGAATGGTGATGATGAAAATGGAGAAACAGTTGGTTCAGGAGTTTATCTGTATAAACTAAATGTTAACGGTAATACTGAAGCAGTTAGGAAATGTCTGTTATTGAAATAGAAGATGCTGCTAACAGGTGTATCTGTTGAGTTGCACAGCATACACAGATCATTAGCAGCAACTTAATACTTGGAGGTGAAAATGAGAATTTTAATGATTGTTTTATGTCTTGTTTTTGTTTGTCATTTATCAGCAACAATAATTAATGTTCCTGCAGATCAGCCAACAATACAAGAGGGAATTAATGCATCAGTTGATACGGACACAGTTCTCGTGCAGTCCGGAACTTATGTGGAGAACATTAACTACAATGGAAAGAACATTACGGTTGCTTCATTATTTTATACAACTCAGGACACATCTTATATTTCCCAAACAATAATTGACGGTAATCAAAACGGTAGTGTTGTAACGTTTGAAAGTGGAGAGGATTCTACTGCTGTCTTATCGGGTTTTACTATTACTAATGGTGATAATGGGGCTGGAGGTGGAATTCGCTGTGTTGTATCAAATCCTAAACTTATAAATCTAATAATTTCTAACAATAGTGCAGGTGCTAATGGTGGAGGGATTTGCTGTGCTGAATCCAGTCCAAGTTTAGATAATGTTATAATAATTAATAATTCTGCCGGATGGGGTGGTGGAGTTATGTTTCATAATTCAAATTCAAGCTTTCAGAATGTTGTAATAACAGGAAATTTTGCTTGGGATAGTGGTGGAGGAATTGATTTTTATACTTGTAATCCAGATTTAGAAAATGTCTTAATTGCAGGAAATCAAGCAGTTGATAAAGGTGGTGGGATTTTCTTTGAATTACTATGCAATCCGAATTTAGTAAATGTTATAATAACAGATAATTCTGCTGAATATGGTGGAGGTATTTTCAGTTGGATATCGAATTCAAATTTAATAAATGTTACATTATCAAACAATTCTGCTGATTTTGGTGGTGGGATCTACTGTCGTGATGCTAATCCAAATTTAGTTAATTGTATTCTATGGAATGATTTACCCGAAGAGACCTATTTTGATGAATCTTTTGGTTCTAATTCAATAACAATTTCATATACTGATATTCAAGGTGGAGAAGCTGGAATTGTAACAAACAATAATGGTATAGTGAATTGGTTGGAAGGAAACATTAATGAAGATCCATTATTTCTAGGAATCGGAGAGCATTCATATTCTTTGTTTGAAGGCTCTCCATGCATAGATGCAGGGACACCGGATACGACTGGATTAAATCTTCCTGAGTACGATTTGGCTGGGAATCCTCGTATTTTTGGAGGTAGAATTGATATGGGAGCTTATGAATGGCAGGGAACTCCGGTTGGAGAGGAGGAATTAGTTGTGATGAATTGGAATTTATTCAATTACCCAAATCCCTTTAATCCGACCACAACGATAAGCTTTGATATAAAAGAAAATGAAACAGGAATCCTGAAAATATTTAACATAAAAGGACAAATAATTGAATCACATCAATTTGAATTCGGAGAGCTTAACTATTTATGGGATGCATCAGGACAAGCTTCAGGTGTTTACCTTTATAAGTTACAGACACAAACTATAACTGAAACAAGAAAGATGTTGTTGTTGAAATAAAAGATGCTGCTAACAAACAGCTCCACTCTCAGATTGAAGATTAAGGTAAGAAGAGCGTGGCAGCTGCCAAACATTAATCAACATTCCGCT
>JAGLPW010000005.1 GCA_023137125.1 Candidatus Cloacimonadota bacterium
TTCGGAATGCAGGATGCATCATATATGGCTCAAAATTTAGTTATCGCTGCCGAGAGCCTGGGCTTGGGAACCTGCTATCTTGGGTTTGTTCCCTTCATGGCAGAAGAACTGATATTAGAGTATGATCTTCCAAAAAAGGTTTTTCCAATGGTTGGAATTTCTGTTGGTTACCCGGCAGAAGATCCTCCTGTTCGCCCACGCTATCCGCTTGATTTTTCCTGCTTTGATGGAAAATATCCAGATTTTGCAGATGTGCAAATAGAAAAGGCCATGAAGCAGATGGATGAAGGTTATTTAGCGCAGGACTATTATCAAGATGGAAAACTCATGATCAAACTGGAAAATGAACGTGAAGAAACTTTTGATGGAAAAACTTACAGTTGGACTGAGCATATTTCCCGCAAATGGGGACAATGGTTAGAAGATACAGAAGAGATAGAAAATGTTTTAAATAAATATGGATTTGAATTTAAAAAATAAATATATTTGGAGGATTGCGTGTTATCATTTGAAAAATTAGTTGAACAAGAAAATATTAAGGCTCATAAGAGCTATCGGAACTCACTTGAAAAGATCAAAATTATCTGGGATGATCTGAAAGATGATGAAGATAAGTATCAGCAATATCTCTTTGCAATTGCAGATAAGATAATATGTTATGCAAAGCTAGAAAAAGAAATCAATGATGAATATTATCTGCAAAATAGTTTGGAGGCTTTGAAAAATAAGAATCAGGAATTATTTAGTGAAATAAAGCCAGAGAATTACAACAAAAGTTATGCAAATCCAGAGAATTGTGTTGAAATATTTGGAGAAGAATTTGGACCGCTTCTTTCTGCTTATTACATCAATTATCGAAATTATGTTACATTCTCATTCCAACACATGCAGTATTATATGAGAAGATGGAATAATGTTTTTATAGAAGTATATAAGTTATTCAAGATAGGGTTTCCTGTTTTTAATGAATGTAAAGCATTGATGATGAAAGAATTCAAGAATGTATCCAAAGAAGATACAATTATGAATTTCTCAAAAAGTTATGGACCTGAAACCAAAATGTATCGCGATATTGTGATGAAAGCAAACCTTGCTGACCGGCGTTATCTGTATCAGTATGGAAAACCTATTGGGGATAATGAGTTGAAAAGTGCAGAATTTCTCAGCAATTATCCCATTGAAAAGATAGACATTCTGGCAAAATCTATAGCAAAGGCCTTCATTCGTGGCTATGAACTGGCAAAGAAGGATCTTTCAATAAAGAAAACCCTCAACATTTATTATCACCTCGGGCAGGAAAAAATAGCTCGTGCAATTGTTAAAGAATTGGAAAAAAATGATCTGAAAGTGTTATTGAATATGGTATTTACAACCTCACCAAATAGACAGTACCACTACGATCACCGTTTTGATAACGCCCTATACCTGGATGATGCGCTGGTAGGAAATGTAGCTGATGCCCTTAAAACTGCCACAGCAGAATGTGGTGACTTCTTAAAAGAATTTGCCGGTCCTATTTACTTTGATACATTTGGCGAAACCCCTTTTGCCCCGGTAAATAAACCAGCTTGTCTCAAACTTTCTGTGGAACAGCAACAGTTATCACAGAAAATGAATATTCAACGCAATCAGATCATGGATAATTACATATCACGTTCTACGACTAGTTTTTGTATTGTAGGTTTTCCATTACCAGAAATTGGTGAGAAATTTGCCGAGATATTCGAAGAGACCAATGCAATAAACATGATCGATACGATCCATCATGAAAATATCCAGCAACATATTGTTGATGCATTGGATAAAGCAGATTATGTGCATGTGAAAGGAAAGAATGGTAATCTTACCGATATCAAAGTGAAAATGCAACTATTAGAAGATCCTGACAAACAAACCAATTTCGTAAATTGCGGAGCAGATGTAAACATCCCGGTTGGTGAAGTATTTACATCTCCAACTCTGGCAGGAACAAATGGCGTTTTGCATTTGCATAAAACTTTTCTTAAGCAGCTCAAATTTGTCGATCTGAACTTGAAATTCAAAGATGGTTATGTAGAAGATTATTCCTGTGGAAATTTTGAAAAAGAAGAGGATAACAGAAAATATATTGAAGAAAATCTGCTTTTCCCACACAAAACATTGCCAATAGGTGAATTTGCAATCGGAACAAATACGCTGGCTTATGTGATGGCAAAGAAATTTGATATCCTCCCGCTCATGCCGGTGCTAATTGTAGAAAAAATGGGACCGCATTTTGCGATAGGAGACACTTGCTTTAGCTGGGAAGAAGATTCCGCAGTTTATAATCCGATAGATAATAAAGAGATTACAGCAAGAGATAACGAAAGAAGCATACTACGCAAAGAAGATGTTTCTAAGGCGTATACAAATTGCCATACAGATATCACACTTCCATATGAAGATCTGGATTTCATTACTGCAGTTACAGCAGATGGAGAGAAGATAGACATTATTCGAGACGGAAGGTTTGTAGTTCCTGGAACGGAAGAATTGAATGTTCCATTGGATAAATGGGAAGGGAATGAATAAATTCAAAATTATCGTTAGTTCTGAATTCGGAATGAACAAAGACAAAATTTACAAAATTACTGAACTGACTCTAAAAAAATTAGTGAAAGTTATCGAAGTTGAAGATTTTCAAATTACAATAGATCCGTTTTCTTC
>JAGLPW010000050.1 GCA_023137125.1 Candidatus Cloacimonadota bacterium
TTCATTTGTCCTCCAAAAATTAATTATTTGAAGGCAAGAGGATGAGTATTTTTTATTTCCTTCTCGCCTTTCCAAACACGGGAGATATTTTCGTTTCCAAAAATACCCTATCGGTAAAGTATCATAGCTAGTAAAAAGCAGCCTAAGAATCCTTTACTTCAGCGCAAAGCAAAAGTTAATTTATAGATGATGATGTCAAGAATTTGGTTTGAGAATTTAAGGTAAATTACTTAAAGATTAAATGCTTAAGTTAAATCATAGTACATTATTGTCCGTAAATTTCGTATGTTTCCCAAGAAATGTTTTGTAAATACAGAGCTTCATCACTAGTGATAAGAGGGTCATTTACATAAGATGCTCCAACCGGTGTTTCATTCCAGAGAAAAGCAAAGAAAGTGCAACATGCTAGGTATGTCCCGTGAATATTGGGATGGTTACCGTCAGCCATGAAAAGTTCCAATTCAGGATTTTGCTGACGAGAGAGCTGCCAGGCTCGTGCAACCGGGATAACTGGTGCATTTAGTTCATTCCCAATATAATTATAAGCTGCTGACTGCTGCTCGATCATTTCATCGAATACACTCTCAAAGGGCCAGCTGAAGAAAAATGCAGTCTGTGCTCCAGCTTCGGTTATTACTGAATCTAAAAGGGTGGCATACTCATAAAAGAGTTCAGGATCGTTAACCGGACGGGAAGTCATTTCCTGCAAAATTACCATATCCCAGTTTCCTTCTTCAATTTGTTGAATTGTAATGGGGCTGTTAAAATGCTGCTCTAATGTCCAACCACCACCAGTTACACTCTCGCATTCAATTGCCAGTGTTGAATCTATAGAATTTGCCAGATTCATAGTATGCAGGTCTACACCACCATTATAATAAGTAATGCTGTTCCCAATAAAAAGAACTCGTTGCGGTAAATCCGGAATGAGATTCCCCCAATCAACGATAATTTCTAAACTTCCGGTTAAAGGAACAATGTAAAGCTCGATCACCACAGTTGTAATTTCTCCAGCAATTACCTCTCCGGTCCCAGATCCTGTTGCAATAACAATATCACCTTCGAAAACTTCTACTTCGATCATGTATATGCCTGGTTGAAGCTCGGAGAAAGTTCCTGAAGCAGTATTAGTGCTGTCATCAATAGTCAGATATAAACTACTGATGAAATCATCTTTAGTAATAGTAACTCTTACATCTGTTACATCAAATCCATTATCCAAGGCAGGTTGTAATGACATTGAAATTGGTAATTCACCTGTCTGCTGAATTTCCGTACCTAGTTGCTGGCAACCAAAAAGTATGAATATTGTTAATAAAAAGATTAATTTGAATATTCTCATTGTCCCTCCATTTGCAAGAAATTTAATTATATCAATAATTAATAAAATTTAAATATTAATTTAAGGGATTATCAATTATTAAGTTCTGTTAGAAGTTCAACAGCAACTTCTTCATCATCTTTGTGTATAAAAAATTCTACTTTTCCAATATCTGCACCAAATGCAAAACTAAACTGTCCTCCCAGAATGCTTTGCATATGTTCACCTCTAACTATATATTCAATATCGGCATTAATAAGAATTGATTTAATAATTGCCGTTAAACCCAAGTCAGAACTTTCAAATATTTTCACAAAATCAGATGCTTTCTCTTCCTGTTTATTAGAAAGTAGTAAAGTATTGCAGAAAGGGCATTTCTCTTTTGTTGTATCGATAATTTTATCGCATTTAGGACAATACATTTATATCCCTAAGCAGTGGTGAGATGCTTTCATTATTATCAAAACAAAATTTATCTTTTTCAAAAACTTCTACGCAGGAATCAACTACATCTGGATCGTATAGAATACCCCTGTTCTGTTTGATCTCACCCAATGCTCGTTCTAAGCCAAAAGCAGCCCTGTATGGTCTGTGAGAAGCCATAGCTTCGACAACATCGGCAACCATGAGAATTTTTGCCTCCAACGAAATATCCTTTCCACTTAGTCCTTTAGGATATCCGGTTCCATCAATTCGTTCATGGTGTTGGAGTATAATATCTGCAATGGGCCAGGGGAAATCGATGTTATTAAGAATATCATATCCTGCTTGAGGATGGTTTTTGATCAGGTTAAATTCTGCTGGAGTTAGTCTGCGAGGCATACTGAGTATTTCAGCCGGAATTGATATCTTACCAACATCATGGATCATACCGACCATGTAAACACCTTCAACTTGTTGTTCAGAAAGTTTCATGTATTCTGCTATATTTTTTGCTAACAGGGCAACTCTTCTTTGGTGTCCTGCAGTGTAAGGGTCTCGTGTTTCTATTATTAATTCAGTTGCGTGAATGATTCCGGTGAGAGTTTTCTTTAATTTCTTCAATGTTTCTCGAAGATGGTGTTCCGATTCTTTATGTTTTGTAATATTAATTCCAATACCTAAGATGCCTATCACTTTTCCATGATTATCGAAACGAGGACTTAATGTCATTCGGCTCCAAAGTTTCTCACCACTTTTAGTAATTTGTTTTAGTTCACATTCCGTTCCTTTTTTTGTAGAGATAATTAGCTTTTTTGCAAGAAGTGCATTTCTCTTTGATTCGGCACCATTGTATATGATGCTAACTTTTTTCTTACCAACAACTTCGCTGGCTTTATAACCGAAAATATTCTCAGCTCCTTTATTCCAATAAAGAATATTTTGATCAATATCAGTTGATATGATCGATACAGAAGAAGAGCTTTCTAAAATGTTAGAAAGTAACTTATTTTTTTCATCTTCTTTTGTGCGGTTAGAAACTTTTTGATCAGATTTCACAATACACTCCTACTTTTTCTTTTGAATCTCGACTCTATTTCTTCCAAGGTGTTTTGCTTTGTAAAGGATTTTATCTGCAGCTTTGAGAACTTTTTCCGGTTTTGTTTGATTTCCACTATATTCAGCAATGCCTATACTAACGGTAACAGTAACGATCTTGCGATCTTTAGAAGCTGATTTACCTCGGTTTTTTGAAGTTGACGATCTTCTTATAGGAGAACGTACAATAAATTCTGTTGATTCAAGTATTACTCTGTATTCTTCCATGAATGGTTTAGCTTCCTTAGATGTTTTACCAGGGAATATAGTTGTGAATTCTTCACCACCATACCTAAAGGATTTAGCGCCACTATTCACTTCGCTTAGTTTGGCTGCAACCATTTTTAAAACTTGATCACCGGTTTTATGACCATATCTATCATTAAATTTCTTAAAATGATCAATATCTATCATTGCTATGGCATAGTTCTTGTTTAATGTTGATAGAGTCTCGTTCAAACTTCTACGACCGTGTAATCCTGTAAGTTCATCAATATAAGCCATAGAAAACGATGCTTCTATTGTCGTGATAAGAAGTATAAGTCCGGATGCTGTAAAGAAAAGCATCAAAGTTGGAACAGGCTCACTTGAACAAACTGCCAGGAACACAGAGATAGTTACAAAAAGATAGCCACCGTTTCTAACATCACGACTGCTTACAAATTTTGCGATCAAAAGAACTATTATCATAATAAAGGTAAATAAAGAAATTACAGGAATATTATCAATTAATGATGTTTTTAAGAAAACACCATATAGATATTGTGTAAAGACCAAAAGAGAAGCAGCTAATTTTGGGAATTCTGTGTAGAATTGAATTATAATTTTAGATTCCGGAAATTCTATTAAATAGTAAAGAAAGCGGATAACTCCAACTTCAATCAATATGATAACTATATATAAAAAAAATACTCTGATCTTTTTTTTCTCAACAAAAGTAAATAGAAAAATATTAATTGGAAGTAAAAAAGAGATAATTCGCGGGATGATAAAATTAAAATCAATAATAGGATAACTTGATGAAAGATTTAAAATAAAGTAACTAATTGTAAGAATAATTGTGCACAAAATTAGACCTGAATTATTAGAACGAACTCCCAAAATTGCAACTATGACAAAAAGGAGATAGGGAATAAGTGGAAATATCACAATAAAGGCTGTTAATTCATTATCGATGTCAGCATGAAAGAGCATTCTGTCCCATTGCCAGCCAATTATCATTGATAAGATGATCAATAAGCTTGGAAATATCAACGGTGCAAAAAGTCTTTTAACATTATAATACAAAACTTCTCCTAAAATTTACTCTATTTGATAAGCTCTTTATTTTTCTTAGATAATTTAGAAAAAACTAATTCATAAGAATCATCTATCATATCCTTAATAATTTTATCAGAAATGGTGTTGTCTATGATCACGGTATTCCAATGAATCTTATTCATGTGATATCCGGGAATCACTGCATTATATCTTTCTCGTAATCCCTCAGCAATATACGGATCGCATTTTAGATTTATCCGCAGTGGATCGTTATCAATTGCGATTAATATAAACATCTTCCCACCAACTTTTATCACCATGGTAACATCATCGAAAGGGAAATCGATCGATGCACCTTTCTTTTGCAAACAATATGCCTTAAGTTCTTCCAAATTCATTGTCTCATCTCTCTTTTAAAATATCTCAATAAAACAAAACGGGAAATAATCCCTGAAACGACATAAGATAAAGCTATGGCTGCAAAAATTCCTGTCAATCCAAATAAATGTGAACCTAATAATGCCAGTGGAATACATAACAGGAACATCTGGATAATTGTAAGGCTTGCTGCTTGCAGGGGTTTGTGCATTACGTTCAAAGCGGTTGTACTTAGTACAAAAATCCCCTGCATAGTATAACTTAAAGGAACAATTGCAAGATATAGAGCAATGGTGGAGATCACCTGTGGGTCTTTATTAAATATTCCAGCAATATGATTACGTAATAAAATTAATATGATGAATATAGCAATTTCCCAAAGAATTGTAAACCTATGACTAATGCTAATTGCTGTATGAACACGATCGTATTTTTTAGCACCAAGATTCTGCCCGATAAACGGACCAAAAACTGATGCCAGAGCGTGAATAACAGCAAGAGAGAAGAATTCTATTCGGGAAGCTACACCAAAGCCTGCAACTGCTTTGATCCCATAAGATGATACGATTCTTGTTATTATTCCAATTGTTATTGGAATTATAATTCTGGCTCCTGCAATAGGAACTCCAATAAAAAGGACTTGTTTCCAAGAACTTAGGATTTCAGAAATTTTAGGAATATCAAATGATATCATTTTTTCCCGTTTTGTAAGTACCCATAATGCAACAGAGAAAGTAGTGAACCTACTTATTACCGTTGCGATCGCTGCACCTTTTATACCAAGTTCAGGGAAGGGACCAATTCCAAATATCAATAGTGGGTCTAATACTGTATTCACACAGACTGCAATTAACATGATAATACTGGGAGTTTTTGCATCTCCAGTTGCACGGATCGCATTATTCCCAACCATTGGAACAACAACGAAAGGCATTCCAAAATACCAAATTCTCATGTAAGTTTTAATGTAGGGAATTATTTTGGAAGTTGCACCCAAAGCTTTGAATAAGGGTTCTATTGTGAATAGTCCAATAATCACAAAACAAATAACAATTATTACTGAAAGAAGTAAACTGTCGGTTGTGAGTCTTTGAACTTTGTGATGATCACCTTCTCCAATTGCTCGTGAAATAACTGCAGAAGCACCAAATCCCAACCCTAAAGCAATACTGGAAACAACTAATACAACTGGAAAAGTAAAACTGAGTGCAGCTAATTGATCTGTTCCAAGTTTTCCTACAAAAAATGTATCTACTAAATTGAATGCAACCATACCCATTAAACCAAAAGTCATGGCAATAGTCATCTTGGTTAGAGTTTTTCCAATTGGACCTTCGATTAATTTAGCAGTAGATCTATTGTTTTGCATGTAATTATTTTATTTTTTAAATCTTTCCTTTCTCTTTCATTTTTTCATATTGATTGGGAAAATGTTCTTTTAAACAATCAGGGCAGATACCATGACTGAAATCAACATTTGTATGTTTAGAAATATATTGTTCCACGTTACCCCAAAAACCAGAGTCATCACGAATTTTTTTACAATGCGAGCAAATGGGGATCAAACCTTCCAGAGTTTTTACTTCATCAAGTGCTGTTTGAAGTTTTATAATTAATTTTTCTCTCTCGTCTTCTATCTTTTTTCTTTGTTTTATATCTTTATAAATAACAAATGAACCTTTCAATTTATTATTTATTAATATTGGTGCTGCTGAGATAGATACCGGGAGTAAATCACCCCTTTTATTCTTTCTTATAGTATCAAAATACACATAACCAGAAAGTGTGTCGTTATCTAATTTAGTGGCTTCTTCTTTAAAATCTTTAGGAATGATCAATGAATTGATCCCCTTACCCTCGATCTCTTCGAGAGAAAATCCGAATAATTCCTTAAATCGCGGATTGATATCAATTACCTTGGAGTCGTTATCAAGATAAACGCATGGTTCTGGATTCCCAAGAAACATACTTTCAAATTGTGCCTTACTTTCGTTTAGTTTCATCTCAGATTTATGTTTAATCAGAGCTATCTCAATTGCTGCATATAATTCTTTAGATTCAAAGGGTTTTAGGATGTAACCATATGGAGCTACATTCTTGGTTGATTCAACAGTAGCCTTGTCGGCAAAGGCAGTAAGGAATATAATTGGAATATTATGCTTATTGAGAATTATCTCTCCTGTTTCGATGCCATCAAGATCACCATCAAGCATAATATCCATAAGAATAATGTCTGGTTTATTTTCTGATATGTTTAATATCGCATCTTTACCTTTATTAAAGATACCAGCAATCTCATAATCATATTGATCGAGTGTATATTTGATATCTTCTGCTATCATTCGTTCATCTTCAACAATTAATACTTTTGTCATCTAAATGCATCCTTATTTTTTATGGTTTGAAAAATGACACTAATAAGTCAAGAAAATATTAATTAATCATAATATACTTTACAAATAAAAGGGTAGAATAAAATTAACAAAAATTATTAATAAATTAAGGAGTACTTTAATGAAGAAAATTGGATTTAATTTCCCTAATACACCACGTAGAACAACACTACGCAACGTAGAAGAATGGTATCAACAATTATTATCTGAGCGATTTAATAGAAATTATTTACCAATGAAAACAAGTAATTTTGGTGAATTTGAAATGGCTGTAAATTATCTTACTTCAATATTAGAAGAAGCAAAAGCTGTAGAAAAAGTTGCAATATTTAATATAGATCATATGGCTCAAATTCAATTTACTGGTTCAGATGCAGCAACTCTACTTGATCGAGTTCTACCGGCAGATGTACAGAATATGAAAATAGGACAGTGTAAATATACTCTCTTGCTTACTGAAGAAGGAACTGTTCTTGATGATCTGATTATTATGCGTGTAAAAGATGATAACTTCATATTAGTGATCAATGCAGGACACGATATAACAGATGAAGAAAAAAATATGATCTCTGATGCAGATTTCATTTATAAATATATGAATGAAAATAAAGATGTAGTTGTTCGAGATATTTCTGATGAACTTGTTAAGATTGATATTCAAGGACCATTATCATATAAACTGATCACCAAACTTTATGGTGATTCTGTAGTAAAGAACAGAAATAAACCTTCCAAAAATATGAAATTCTTTACATTCAATGAATTTAATTTTGAAGGACATCATTATTACATCAGCAGAACCGGTTATACAAACCGTTGGGGATGGGAACTATACGTCCCGGTAGCAGTTGCAGAAGATCAGTTCAGACGTATTGCAACGGAAGCTCTTGATCTTGGTGGACTGGTAGTTGGACTTGGAGGTAGAGATGAAAATAGAATTTCTGCCGGGAATTTTGGATTACCACTTAATGGCAGCGAATATGATAGGGATCATACTCCTGTAAATGCACCTCTTTTTAATGCTGCTATAGATATGAGCAAAGATGATTTTGTTGGTAAGAAAGCATTACAAAAAGATATTGATTCCGGAAATGATAAAAGAATGGTCTTATTTATTTCAGAAGGAATCGTTACGGGAAGAGTAATATATAAAGATGGAGAAAAAATTGGAACTGTAACTTCCAGTATTAATTCTCCAAATGTTTCGCAAGAGAAACGTGAATTTATAGGTTCAGAAAGAAAAAGTGTTAATGGGGAAAATGGAACTGCAGCAATAGGATTGGGCTGGCTTAAGCATAATCCATTCAAAATTGATGAAGATGGAAAAGATATTCTTATTGAAGATGCTAAAGCTATTCGTATTCCTGTTGAATTCTACCGAGTTGATGAAGAAGGGAACCTCAAAGGCAAATCGATAAAGGGTTATATTTCCGGAGACGGTGTAACACCTGCAACTGCTCCAAGAGCTTTGAAGAACATTCAAAATCTGTAATTATTTGTAGAATATAAAGATAAGATTAGATGAAGTAACACATCTAAAAATATTTCTATTAAATGATAAAAAATCTTTGACACATAAACCGGCAAATCTAAATGTGCGCAAGTGATTTAAATGAGAAATGCGGAGGCGTAGTTCAGTTTGGTTAGAACG
>JAGLPW010000051.1 GCA_023137125.1 Candidatus Cloacimonadota bacterium
ACGCAGGAGGTCGCGAGTTCGAGTCCCGTCGCTCCCGCCATTTATAGATGAAGCCGATTCGTAAGAATCGGTTTTTTTTGTTTGAGGTGAAATGTATTTTGCTTATATAATTTATTCTAAATCAACAAACAGATATTATGTTGGTTACACTCATGATTTCAAATTAAGATTAGAACGACATAATTCAGGTTGGAGCAAATCAACGAAATCAGGGATTCCTTGGGAGCTTGTTTACAATGAGAAGTTTGAAATTAAATCTGAAGCAATAAAAAGAGAGAATGAAATTAAAAGAAAGAAAAGCAGAAAGTATATTGAGGAATTGATAAAAAAGTGACGCAAGAGGTCGTCCCGAAGAGTCGGGAAGTCCCGTCACTCCCGCCATTTATAGATGAAGCCGATCAATTATGATCGGCTTTTTTTTGATCGGTTTGGTCACGCAGGAGGTCGTCTACAAGTCGGCTTGCAAAGCAAACGATCTTGATGGAATTCTTCTTGCTTCTCCACCATTCGGGAAGTCCCGTCCACAGTTCGGCTTTACAAAGTAAAACGAATCTGCAGAACTCTTCTTACTAAAGCGCCATTATAGAAAAAGCCGATTTGTAAGAGTCGGCTTTTTTTTATTTACAAATAAATGCTTTAAACCGAAATGACTTAAGATGAGGAATAAATAGTGGATAGAATAATCAGAGGAATTACAAAAGATAAAAGTATTCGTTTTTTTGCGATCGATGCAACAGAGACCGTGCAGGAAGCTGTAAAGATTCATCATTTATCAATGACTAATTCTGTAATAATGGGAAGAATGATAAGTGCAACACTCATGATGGCAGCCGATCTGAAATCAGATAAAAACGTAATTACATTGAAAGTAGATGGTGACGGTCCTGCAGGAGTTTCTATCGTTACTGCACGTAAAAATGGGAATGTAAAGGGTTACGTAAAATATCCTGAAGCTGAGGTTCCCTTAAATGAACAAACAAAAACCTTTGATATTAAAAATGCTGTCGGCAATGGAACTCTTACAATCATCAAAGATCTTGGCATGAAAAGTCCATACATCGGACAGATCGAATTAAAGTATGGCACAATTGCCAAAGATCTCACCTTATATTTTGCCAAATCGGAACAGATCCCTTCCTCGGTTGGACTCGGTGTTTTGGTTATGCCGGATGGAGCAATAAAACAAGCAGGAGGTTTTATCATTCAGGTTTTACCGGAAATCAAAGAAGATGTAATTTCAAAGATCGAAGAGAACCTGGCAAAATTCCCTAATTTGACGGATATGATGGATATGGGGCACTCTATCGAAGATATAATATCTAAGTTCATCTTAAAAGGTTTGGCACCTGAGATCAAAGAAACTGCACCTGTAAAATATAAATGTGATTGTTCTAAAGAAAAATTCGAATTTGGAATTAAACTTCTATCTAAAAGAGAGTTGCAGGAAGCTATTGAAACAAATGAAACACTTACTATTCATTGCCATTTTTGTAATACTGATTACAATTTTGATAAAAAGAAGATTGAAAAGATATTAGGACAGATGTAGATGAAAAAGTTTAGACATAAAAAGAGTCTTGGTCAGCATTTCTTAAAAGATAAAAATATTGTTAAGAAAATAGCTGATCTTGCTGAAATTAAAGAGAATGAGTTAATTTGGGAAGTGGGACCTGGCAAGGGCATATTAACCAATGAATTGCTTTTGCAGAAATGCAGTTTAACTTGTTTCGAGATTGATGAAAGCCTATATCCAATATTATTTGAGAAATTTGGCAATAAGATCAATTTAATAAATAAAGATATTCTTAAAATTGATTGGAAAGAATATTTGAATGATAAACGACTGAAGATCGTGGCAAATCTTCCATATCAGATCACATCACCCTTTTTATTCAGAGTAACAGAGCATGCTGAAAATTTTAAGCGAGTTGTAGTAATGATCCAGAAGGAAGTAGCTGAACGCATAAATGCAGGAGTTGGCACAAAGGATTATGGTAAGCTTTCATTAAAAATGCAGTTCTATTTTAATGTTGAATACGGTTTTACAGTAAAACCACATCTCTTCTTTCCACCTCCAAAAGTAGATTCCGCAGTTATAATTCTCACACCAAGAAAAGATAAACCGGTTCTGGAAGATGAAAGATTTTTTTGGAGAGTGGTTGAGATCGGCTTTCAAAACAGAAGAAAAATGTTACGCAGGAATTTGCGCGTCATTCTCTCAAAAGAAAAGATCGAAGAACTGGGTGCAAGTTGTAATATCGAATTAACCAGAAGAGGGGAGACGCTTACAGAGAAAGATTTTATAGAATTATATGAAGCAATACGGAAGTTATAAGGTTAACATCGAACAAAAACGAACTAAAACAAAGAAAGCAATGAAGAAATATCCAATATCAAATACGGAATATCCAATTTTCAAGTAATTTTATTACTATTGCTTTTTTTATTCGGTGGTTTCAGTGATTTTCGGTGTTTAATTTTCTCTTACCCAATCCAAACGGGATTTGTAAATACAACACCACTTTTTTCAGTTTCTAAACTCATTCGAACATAACCCATTTTAGGAAGCTCTATTTCGCAATTATTTTCAGGATCTTCAATTTTGATTTCTTTTAGAGTACTATAATCACCTGTATAAACTGAAATATTTGATATCTTTCCAAATTCTGTAGAAGTACTTTTCGCAAATATAAGAGTTGCCTTACCGGTTTTACAACTTGATCCAATTGGAAATAATTTGTTTCTAATTTTTAATTGAAATGAAAGAAATGGACCATTACTAACAATGACTTCTCCATTCTTTAAACCAGCAACAGGTTGATTTTCTTTATGTTTATAAGCTGTAAAAAACTGACCAAATACTTGTTTTTTAGAAGAAAATAGCTTCCAAAAAGGAGATTTGATCTGACGCATAACATTAAAATTTCCATGGGCGTCATTTCCTGCAATCAGATAATATCTATTTCCATTGAGAAGCAGTTCTTTCCAAGATCCTATAGAACGCTTAATATCATAAGGTTCTGCACTATTAATAACTTGCAAAAAATTGATTCCGCTATCTATGTAATCTTCATTACTCCAGTTTCCCCGCCTGAGGGTGAGTTTCTGCAAGAATGGAATATTTTCAACCGGATGCGCTGCAATAAACAGATTATGTTCTTCATGTAATTTTTTGATCTCGGATAGAGAATGTTGTGGTTTATTTTTGAACCATTTCTCAGCACTATCACCATGTCCTTCGATGAATTTATTATGGTTTATTGCCAGCATATGCACATTTTCACCTTTAGAATTTCCAATCGAAACTTCTTCACCCGGAATTATTCTAAACTCTTTCGTATCACATTCTTTCACATCTTTTCGCATCTGCTTCCAAATTGGAAGATCTGCATCATTCTTTATGCAGGAAGTAACACTGTCATCCAAATCGTAGGAATGGTCGGTTACAAACAACCAGGATAATCCCATTGCGTTTGCCAATTCTGCTGTAGATTTTATATCAGCTCCAAATTCAACCTGATCGGCTGTATGAATACTGTGATAATGAGGTTCACCAGCATACCAGTTCTCTGGTAAAAGTAAGGATTCTTTGGCATAAAATATCTTATATGGTTTTGGTGGAATATCAGGTAAATTATCATTGATAATTATTTTTGATTTACTACCGATTTCCACATTTAATTTAGCAACTACTTTTAAGTATTGGTCAGCTTCTATTTCACCAATATTAACATTAATTATTTTAGAGAAATATTTTAGATTAATATCCATTCTTTTAACGAAAATTTGTGATATTTTTAAGTCGGTTGATTCAATATGAACTTCAATTGACTTGATTGTTATTGGAAACAGGTCTGCATCCTTCACAATAATTAATAAAGGAAACGTTTCAGCTTGATTTTTAATTACACGAATTGGAATATCGGTAATGATCTCAGGTTCTTTCCTATAATATTTAGGATAAAGATATTTAAGATGAAAATGGATCTCTGCATAAGAGATCAAAAATGGTGCAGAAGAAAAAAAACCTTCAAGGAAATCGAGTCCTTGAAGGTTTTGAAATATATTCATTTAATATGTTTATTTAATTTTATGGAAGCCAGTTTGGATCGAAGATACTATCAGATAATTTATCGTTGCTAACGCCCCATGGACCGTTAGGCAAGTAGTAATAAATAGATGCACCTTCTTTCCCAAAATTCTTATTTGTTGTACCAACAATGGTACTATCTGTTACAGAGTAATCAAATAGAAATTCTTCATTTGTTTTCTCAAGATCTTCAACAATGTATAATAAGTCTTCACCATTATAATTGCCTTCATCATCAAGTCTCACAACTGTATGTTCAAAAATATAATATCCATTTGCCGGATCTTTTTTAAACTCAACATCTGCTCTAGCAATAACCTGCATGTTATAAACAGCTTCTTTAAGTTTTCCATGATTTAATTTGTCTGCTCTTAATGGAATAATAAGTGTAAAAACAATTCCAACCAGCATAATTATCATTATAAGTTCAATTAATGAGAACTTTTTTGTCTTTTCAATTTTTGTGTTTTCAGCCATTTTCCCTCCAAAATCTTCTAACACAGAATCTAAGCAGTATTCTCTTTGTCAAATCTTTTTTATTTCATCATCTGCAAGCTGTGTTAATTGCTTTTCTCATTTGTTTTCATAATTGTAAATTTATAGAAAAATCCTTTACAATAAAAAGTATGAAAATTCTTTTTACAAAATCAGAAATGTTAAAAAAATTGTTTGTCTGATATTAATAAGGAAAAAAAATATGAAAAAATTATTAATGACTTCGCTTTTAATTATGTTAATTATTTCAATTGCAGAAACTAAGATAGATCTGAATACTGCAACTCTGCACGAATTAATAACTCAATTACCTATTACAGAAAAGCAAGCTAACGATATTTACGATTATCGTTTCTACACTAGTTTTTTTCAAAGTATATACCAGCTTCGTGAAATTGAATCTATAGATCAGAAAACGCTGAATTTATTAAAACCACTCGTTTCAATTTCCCATTATGACGAAAAAGATGAATCTGCACAACGTCGTGATGATATTTATTATTTAATTGAAAGATTGGGAAGTAATGAAGGTTTACAAGAGGGGATGAGTGATATTTGGGAAGATTATCTTATCTCACCCAGAAATATTAACAAGCTTGCTTTCTCAGATATTTTAAACCTTCCAAATACATCACCCATAGATGTTGCAGCAATTTTGAACAGAGTAGCTGTTGGTGATTCGATTTCAAGTTATCGCGATCTGCGTAAATCACCCGGGATTTCATATTACGGAGCAAAGAACCTTAAAAATTATATCTATTACAAAGAGCAACCGGAAATGCGGGATCTCTATTTTGATTATCAAATGAAATATAACGATAGCCCTTATGGTGATGATGAAAAAGAAATGTATATGGAATCAATGATCAGATATGCTGATGGAAGCCCGGCCATAAAGAATAAATCTTACTGGGGATTTTTCAATATGGAATCCCATCGTGCCTCTATAATGAGCAAACTTAGAATGCGCTATAAAAATCAAATAAAAGCAGGGATCATTTATGAAACACCCAAGGGTTTAACACCGATTTTTGATCATGATTCTGAAGATATTTTCGATAATGGGAAATTTTATATAGGCTATGAGAATAACATAGAATTATTAGGAAATAACTTCATAAAAGTGTATGCAGGAAATTTCCGGGCAACTTTTGGTGAAGGGCTGGTGATGGAAAATACTGATTCATACAGTCCAAGAAAAACAGGATATGGCTTCAATAAAAGAATCACCGGAATTATCGGTGACATCTCCCGAACACAAGAATATGCATTACGAGGTATTGCACTAGATTGGAAACGAAACAATATGAATGCTGTTGTTTTTCTTTCTTCCGATAAGAAAGATGCTGTTGTTTATGATAGTAATGAAAATGGTGAATTAGATGATGATGACTATATCCTAGGTTATATTAATATGACAAATCGTTTCTCTAATGATGAATTGGAAGAGGCGGAAGAATTCTTTAATGACTATATCGGAAACCAGAATCAGGTTAGAATAGCCCCACGTCTTGATGCATTGCAGGAAGATATTATTGGTGGGCATTTTGAATATTCACCTTTCATTGGTACACACATTGGTTTTACAGGATATGAGGCAACTTACGATAGAAAATTTGTTGTTCCGGAAGGTGATGAACTGAAAGGAATTTTAATTTCTGATGATTATTATTTTGATAAATGGAAAATTACCGACAATGAAATTACGTCGATGTACTCTACAATTTCAGATGAATACGGAGATAGAGATTACAGAAGAGTTGTTGGTTTCGATTGGCGAACAGTTTTAAACAACACTTCCATTCAAGGTGAATACGCAGAATTAGAAAAAGATGGTAGTATTGGTAAAATCGGAGATGACCCAAGCGCACTTCTGATAAGTTCCTACACTCAATTTGATAATTTATATCTGCTTTCTATTTATCGCGATTATGATCTCGATTTTGATAACCCTTATCACCGCAGTTTTTCTGAAAGTGAAAGATTTGATGATACGGTCTTTGAAAAGTTGACATATGGTTTGAACAACACTTTACTAAATGACATATATAATAACTCGGCACAACCTTCAGCAGAAAAAGGTATCTATTTTGAAACCAGATATCAGTTTCATAAAATGCTTACACTTACAAAAGCATATCTCGATATTTGGGAGAGAAAATCCGACGCACGTCGTGGTGTACGTGCTCAGGTAAAACTTGAATTCAAACCGATCCATCAATTACGTTTCAGAATGCGCTACAAACATCAAGTAAAGAGATATGATGACGATATGGAAAGAGGAAAATCACAAGTAGATGAATTTCAATTTAATTTAGTTACATATCTTTCGAATTATGATAAAATAGTGCTTGGTTATATGTACGGACAAGTATTACAGCCACCATATCTTTCTATACTTTCTAATCCTGCAGAACCCGGAGCTGCCGATATGGCTCAAGCTCAAACACTTACTACCGCCGATATGCTCTCTTTGGATTATACGCATCATTTTAGTAAGAATCTCAAAGTTGTAGGAGTATTTGCTTTTTGGTATGCACATGGCAATACTATTTGGGATTTCGAAGATATTGAACTTGATTTTGATCAAAGCGATAGAGGTTTTAAAACATGGTTCCATATTCATAGTAGAATTGCAAACAATGTATATTTATCATTAAAATATAAATACAAACAATTTTTAACAAGAGAGCTGGAATTCAGGGATTATAATGAAATTCCTGAAGAAGGAGAATATTACTTCCAACGTGTGGAAAGAAAAGAAAATATTGTCCGCTTACAGCTTGATTGGAAATTTTAATTTAAGATATCTGGAGGATAGATGAAAAGAGTATTTTTTATAATAACATTAATTACAATAATTTCGGGTTTATATTCGTATTCTATATTAGAAAAAGAAACCGGTAATATTATTGGGAACCTAGATCCACATTCTGCTGCAATGGGCTCCGCTGTTGGCGCGGGTGGTTTTAGATTATTAGATTCTATGGTCAATCCTGCAAATCTAACAAGTTTAGAAGATGGGTTTGGTTTTCAAGGAACAGGCAGCTTCCTAATAGATTCTGATAATAGATCCTTACCAATGTATAACTCATTTGACGCTTATTGTGGAGATGCAGTTTATGCCAGTAATGTAAATACATTTGCGGATTTTGCCGGTGGAATATATTACAATAAAGCAATTTCAGATTTTAAACTAGCTGCCTCATTTCAATATAGACCGCAGGTTAGTTTTAAAGCTGATTATTTTGAGCAGGTTAGGAATAACAGAAATTCCGATGAAAACGGATATCCACCAAAGATAGCTCAAAATTCAATTGAGAGTAAAGGTGGAATCAATGCACTTGTCTTCCAAACCGCATTTAAATTTAAAAATATTGGTTCTTTAGGTTTGGAAGTTGCAAACTTAGTAGGTGATTCTGAAATGGAAAGAAGTGTGATCTGGACACCTGAAGCACAAGATATTATGAATGATACTTTGAATGACACAATAAATACGCTGGATAGAGAATTCACTGCAATTCAGTTTAAAGTTGGAGCTAATATTCACATTTCACCAAGATTTGATCTGGGTTTAAGTTTCACACCTAAAGTTGAACTTGATGTTACAGGCGACAAAGATGGGGTGGATGTGGACACGGCTGTATTTGTTTATACAAAATTTGATTCTACAGGAACACCTACGGATTCACTTACGTATGCTCAACATGTGCTTCCAATGAATGCGCGAGTTGGATTTTCTTTTAAGCCAAGAAATATTATGCGAACTGTGATGAATTGTGATGTAGAATACGTTAAATGGTCAGATACAAATCCACTTTACGATGATGCTATAAATTATTACATCGGTGTTGAACATGTTCTAACAAATAGTATCCCGTTCCGTTTTGGATTCAATTATACAACAAGTTATGGATTACATGAAGATTCCGGTTTTGTTTTTGCAAACGAGATCACAACTCCAACTTTTACAGCAGGAACCGGCTTTACATTCTTGGAAAAATTTACATTTGATATTTCTCTAGAATACTCTAACCGGCAATATGAAGCTTTAGACCTTTTCATGGACAACTATTATGATTATGAAGCTCTTTGGGAAAACTATATCTATCTTAATCTACAGGATCGCGGGTGGGAAAATCCGGATACTGTAAATGAGACATTCATAAATTTGAAATCAGCTATTAGTTTTACATGGTAGGAAATAATGAAAGTTAAAATATTTCTCGGACTCATTATCATCTTCAGCAGTTTTCTTTTTGCAGAAGATCTATTGCTGGATATCATGTTCACAAATGATATTCATGGTGGTATAGATAGATATCCTGCCACTTTTATGAATCCCGATTTTCCACCGATTCTTGGTGGAGGTGGCTCTGCTGCAACTTATATAAAAAGGATTCGAACACTTTCTAAAGCAGGTACTCGTAATAACTTGTTGGTTGATGCCGGAGATTTCTTTCAGGGACACCCGATTGGAACAATGAGTGAGGGACGAGCTGTAATTACTTATATGAACATGATCGGATATGATTTCATGGCGATTGGAAACCATGAGTTTGATCTTGGTGAAGATGTTTTAATAAAAACTCTTGAGATGGCTGAGTTTCCAATATTATCCTGTAATATTGTAAAAAAGGGAACAAATGAACTGGTTGATTATGTTCTTCCATATAAAATAATTGAGAAGTTAGGATTGCGTATTGGAGTGATAGGATTAACAACAACAGATACAGAACAGATGAGTTTCCCGGATAATATCAAGAATGTAGATTTTCTTCCTGCAAAAGAGCAAGTTCAGAAATATGTTAATATTGTTAGAGATAAGAATGTTGATCTTGTAATAGTGATTGCACATATGGGGCTTCCTTATGATCCGCAACCAACTTATGATGCTCGTTATTCCAACCCTGAAGAATTAAAAGAAGAACGACGTTGGGGATATGATGCTCAGGAAATAGCACATGAAGTCGAAGGGATCGATATATTGTTCGGTGGTCACATGCATAAAGGTTTTGCACAACCGTGGGAAGATCCGGATACACATACGCTTGTTTTACAGGGATATGCCTATGGAAGCAATGTGGGGCATATTACAATTAAAATAGATAAGGATACAAAAACAATTTCCGGATATGAGTCTCCTGCAATAAATGAAGGAGTTATGGTAACATTGTTTGAAGATGAATTCATTCCGGATGAAGTAATTGCAGATACGATTTTAGTAATGCAAAAGATAGCAGAAGTAGGAATGGACGAGATAATTGGAGAAGCCAGCATGAATATTACCAAGATCGGATCTGGACCTCAAAATCTTATTGGTAACCTTGTTTGTGAAGCAATGAAAGATTATACTGGAGCAGATTTTTCTTTTATGAATCTTGGTGGAATACGTGATGAATTACTTTCGGGTCCTATTTCTTATCGTGATGTTTTTAGTGTAATGCCTTTTGATAATCAAATTGTTCTTATTGAAGTGGATGGAAGATTCTTAAAAGAAATAATTGAAACAAGGGTATCCGGTAGTAGGCATGGTTTAAGAACAGCTGGTATACAAGTTGTTATTAATAGAAAAAGAGACAGTTTTAATAGAATTTCGAAACTTTTGATTGGTGGAGAGCCTTGGCAGGCAGATAAAATATATAAGATTGCAACTTCAGATTTTCTGTTACAGGGAAATGCAGGACTAGCTCTTTTAACCAAAGTACCAGAATCGCAGATAACCCGCTATGAACAAGGACTTCGTGAGGTTATTGTAGAATACATCAGAGAGAATTCTCCTGTGAGTGCTGTAATTGATGATAGGTGGAGAAGAGATGATAGCAGTATCATTGATCCAACTCTGAAAAAAGAGATTGAAAAATAATATATTAAAATTAATTAATAATATTCGTTGACGTCAAAACAAAAGAAAAATAAATGATATCAAGTAGTTAAGCGATTTTTGTGAAATTAAAATTAGTTTTCATTTATTGCCTTAGTTAGGCACACAAGATCCAAATTTAAATCCAGTTCGCTTAATTAATTAAAGGAGCAACAATTGAACGAAATTGGTAGATTAGATGGTGATGATCGCAAAGAACTTAATGAAATATTAGATTCGATCTTTGCTTATCTTGATAAAGACAAATTAGAAGCAGCTCAAAAAAAGCTGATCAGTATATCTAAAACTCCGAATTATTTTATTCGTGAATATTTAGGAAAAAGTTTAACAGACTATAGTAAGAAAACTAAGATGAAGAAAATCATTAAGCCTTTGCTCAAACATAAGATTTATGGTGTTAGAGCAACGGCACTATTCTTTTATTACGATCTAGATAGAGATAATCCAGAAAAGATTTTTAAACTATTAGAGAAAACATTTGATAGCGTACCATGGGAAGTTGAAAGTGTGATCAATGAAATGTGGAGATCATATCCTGACTTTATGAAGGAAAATATTGTTAACTGGATCGATTCGGAGAATTCACAGAAACGTGCTCTTTCGTTTCATGGAATGGAGAATATTGCAAAATCCGATCCTGGCTTTATTATGGAATTTATCAGCAAAGCTATTGATGATGATAAAATTGAAGTTCAAAAAAAGATCACACATATTCTTACACAGGTTGCTAGAGCAAATCCTATAGTTGTTTTTCCATATATCAGAGAGTGGCTTTCTATAGGTTCAGAAAAGAGAATTAAAACTATATGGGTCTCAATGAAAAAACTGGCCAATATAGTTGTTCAAAGAAGTAGAAGGGATAAATCTGAAGAATTTGTTTTATTAACTCAACAAACCATCAATGATTGGACTAATGATGAAAACGAGAATGTTTCAAATATGGGTGAGAGATTATCCTATATAATAAATAGATAACTTTGTAACATGAAAAACAATATTTCCATAAAACTGTTAGTATTATTTATAGCAATTGTTTTATGGCTTCATCAAATACTTATAAAAACACATTCTATGGAAATTAATGTTCCTATTAAATTAATTGAAACTCCTCAGAATTTGATTCCTGATTCTTCCAGATTACCAGAAGTTACGGTAGAAATTAATGCAACCGGCAAAGATATCTTGATGTTCCAACTTTCCAAGAAATTCTTCCATATAGATACTTCTTATTTTCGTTATGGTAAAAATCAAATCGATCTCAAAGCCGATCAACTTATCTACTCAGATAAAATTGAATTAAATATCAACTCAATAGATAAAACAGAAGATTTTTTTATAAATATGGATAAATTGGTTGAAAGAGCAAAACCACTTAAAATTCAATATGCATCGGTAAATGACGAAGAATTTTTTATAAAGAATAAAATTAAAAATGCTAATAGAAAAATCAATATTAAGGGTCCTCTTGCCTTATTAAATGAAGTAGAATACATTAATACAAAAGAAATTTCAAGTAAAATGATAATAGATGGGAAACTAACTGCAAATCTGATCTCTCCAGATCCTAAAATTGTACTTTTACAAGAACGAGTTGAATTTGAGATTGCAAACACAAAGATCATACAGAGAACTATTTCACTAATTCCTATCAAGTATTCGGAAACTGAAAACATTACAATAATACCGCAGAAAGTATCAGTTATGGTTAGCGGTCCTAAAGAAATAATAGAACAACTAGATATAAACTCAATTATTGCAAATTTAAATACATCTATTTTAAAAAAGGATTTTGCAACCGTATCATTTGAGGTTCCTTTCGGGGTTAAAATAATCGAATATACACCTCAAAGAATTCAGGTCATTCAAAATGATCGGCAGTGAAAAAACAAAACAATTTAAGATACTATCTTTTGAAACCTCATGCGACGATACTTCCGTAGCGATCATTAATTCTGATTTTAACGTTCTTGTAAACTTGGTTTCATCTCAAACAACTCACGAAGATTTTGGCGGGGTTGTCCCTGAGCTTGCCTCCCGACTACATTTAAAGAATATTATGCAACTAACTCAAGCAGCTTTAACAAAAGCAGAACTATCTTTTGAAGATATTGATGCAATTGCAGTCTCTGTGAATCCAGGATTAATTGGAGCATTGCTTGTTGGAGTTTCATTTGCAAAGAGTTTAGCTTATAGTCTTGGCAAACCGATAATTTCTGTAAATCATATGCTCGGTCATATCTATGCAAACCGTATAGAAAATCCTCATCTTTTGCCTCCTTATCTTGCCCTGGTAGTTTCTGGTGGACATACTGAACTTGTTTATTTCAAATCTATGCATAATTTTGAAATAATTGGAAGAACACGCGATGACGCAGCTGGAGAAGCATTTGATAAGGTCGCTAAGTTGTTGGAATTAGGTTATCCAGGTGGGCCACTAATTGATATGATCGCCAGAAAAGGAGATTCAAAATTTCATATATTTCCCAGAGCATTAAACAAAAAAGATAATTTTGATTTCAGTTTTAGTGGATTTAAAACTTCTGTTCGTAATTATCTGGCAAGTAAAAGCGAAGAATTTATAAAAGAGCATATCGCTGATATTGCAGCTTCTATTCAACAAGCAATTGTTGATAGTCTTGTTTCTAAAACTATTGCATATGCTATAAAATCTAAAGCAGAAACAATTATTGTGGCTGGTGGAGTTTCGGCGAATAGTCTTTTACGAAAAGAAATTTCTAAGAAGGGAAATGCCATTGGTGCAAAGGTTTTCTTCCCAGCATTAGAGTATTGCATGGATAACGCAGCCATGATAGGAGCTGCTGCAATTGAAAAATATCAGAAAGGTGAGTTTGCAGATCTGTCACTGAATGCTTTTTCAACAAAAGGCATCAGAATTATATGATCCCACATATTTGTTAGTCATTAACTCTATAATAAATCCACTTGACCTCAAAGTTACAAAATTTTATCTGAATAAATTAATGATCGATAGTAAGATCATGACTAATAATGCTGGGATGGCACAGATGGTAGCGCAACTGATTCGTAATCAGTAGGTCGGGGGTTCGAGTCCCCCTTCCAGCACCATGATAAATAAAACGCATAAACCCTATCATAAAGGCTTCTAAGAACATTTAGTCAATCAATAATGTTACGATTTAGTTTGATTAAATTTGTTATAAATTGATTATATTTGAAGATTTTTGTTGCACATTTGTTGCACAATTTCAATATTGTCATTGGAGGTAGTTATGAAAATTGAAACACCAAAAATTATCAAACAGCTTAATAATCAAAATAGTGGATATAAAATCAAAATTAGATATAGAAAAAATCCAAGCAATGAATATCGATTATATTTAGATTATTGGGATGGCAATAAAAAATATACAGAAAATCTTAAGCTCTACATCTCTGGAAAAAGTAAAGATGCAGTGATCGATAAAAATAAACTAAGAGTAGCATCAAATATTCGGCATGATTATGAGCTTCAACTCGTAGAAGACAATACATGGATTCCATTCTCATCTTCAAAAGAAGCTATTAACTTTATTGATTTTTTCAAAACCTTTTCAAACACTAAAAAAGACACAAATTATCGAATATCTCATGACCACTTTTTGAAATTTTATAAAATTGATTTAATAGATATCAAGAAGATTGATTATGAAATATCCTTCGGATTTAAGAACTACTTATTATCTCTGAATATCACTCCATATACCGCACAACATTACTTTGCTGCATTCAAAGCAGCATTGAACCATGCTGTTAAGTTGAGAAAAATTGAATATAATCCAGCTAGTACTTTAACAATTAAATATCAGAGAAAGCATATAGAACGTTTAACATTAACAGAGTTACGAGCTCTTGCAAATACAGAATGTAAATATGAAGACTTAAAAAATGGTTTTCTTTTCTCATGTTTCACAGGTTTACGTATTTCAGATATAAGAAACCTTAAATTTTCAAATATTAAAGGTCATCGTGTTCAAATTGTACAGAAAAAAACAAATACAGATGTTGATATAAAAATGCATGAAACAGCAATAAAAATACTTGCTCAACAAAGAAAAGCAAAAGTAGATAAGTTCATTTTTCATATTCCACATGGAGGAAAAACATCAAAACGGTTAAAGGAATGGATATTATCTGCAGGTATTGAGAAGAAAATTACATTTCATTGTTCAAGGCATACATTCGGTTGTTTATTGGTTGAAAATGGAGAGGATGTGTTTACAGTTAAACAAATGATGACACATAAGGATATAAAAACAACGCTTCAATATGTTGAAAAAGTGGATACAAAAAAAGATGAAGCAATTGATAAGTTGCCTGTGTTGTAATCATATATCATAAAAATAACATTTATTTTTATTAGAACTTTAATAATAAACTATTATATTGACACTAAATTAATAAATTACATTTTCCATTTATATAAACAGGTGTTCTTAAGATATTCAACATGAAAGGGCAAATACTATCGTCTCATGAGTTTGGCTCCGGGAAACATGTTTATCCATGGAATGCCGATAAACGAGGATCTGGGTTGTATATTTATCAACTGAAAACAGAAAGCTGTTCGGAGACTAAGAAGATGTTGTTGTTGAAATGAAGTACTCAAGATAATAATTATGAATAATAAAGAATTTGATAATGCAATTTACAAAATATTGCAACTGAAAGGTAAATCTTTACTTGAAGTTAGAAGTAGAATTGTAACTGAATTATTGAATATTAGAGTAGAAAAAGTAATAAAATCGCTAAATTTACTAGATCAAAAATTGAAACTACCTGAAGAATATGAAGATCTCTTTTTTCAACAATTGTTTATTGTTAATGAAAAAATTATTCAAATTCCTCTATTATATAAATATTTGGCAGCACAAGAATTAATCAAAATTGACGATACAAAAGAATTTGATGAAGCTGGTTTACATGAAATATATAAACAACGAAATATCTCTGAAAAAACTATAAATAAAGAAATTTTATCTCATGTATATGATAATGAAACTGACATTGATCTAGATGAGTATAAAAAAGATAAAGATATGAATGGGATTATTACCAAAGAAGATAAAATGTTATTCTACCCCTTCATTGTTATAAATGATGAATTCGTTGAATCTTATAATAAGCTGTTAAGGAATTATTATCTGTTTTTTAACAATGAGGATTTAGAAGATTCCGATAAGTTAGTGCATTATGAACATAATCTAAAACCTGAAAATAGACTAAGGCAATTAAATTTACAAAGGATTTCACATCCAAAAGCAGATTTAGAGAATAATAAATTACATTACCCTATCTTTGAGGAAATAATGAAGCTTGAGATAGATTTAATTGTGTTGTATATCAGGCATTATAATTACATTAGAATGAAGAGGTTAAAATTAAATAAAAACTTTTTAGCAACTATGCTGATTGCGCCATCACTAGATTATGATATTAAGGATAAGATTCATTCCATAGAAGTAGTGGTTCAGAAATTTAAAGCAAAGATCTTAGAACAAAAAGCTATGCAAGCTGAAGATAAAGGAAATGCAATACAAGGTCTGAATGTAATTCTACAAATAGAAAATAAAGAGATCAACCAAAAACTGAAAGATGCTAATAATGCAAAGGGAAAAGAAACCAATCCTAATGTGATGAAAAATAAGTTGATGAAAATAGGTGAGGGTTGGGAAGTAACATTTAACGGTGAAAGAAAAATTTTAAAAAATTTGAAAGGTGTTTTCTATATTGCTATATGTTTAGAACTCCCAAATAGACATTTTAAATATACTGAACTAATGGAAATAGATGAAATGATTTATAAAAGTGAGAATATTCCCATTAAGGCTGATTTTTTAAGTAACAGGGAATACCTTTTAAAATTAAATAAAAAGCGTTCTCAAATTGTTAATGTTTTCGATGAAAACCCTACTCATAATAACTATGAACTAGATAAAATTGAAGTACAAATTAAAAAAGAGAAGGATAAGATTAAGGGTTTATTACTTAAAGGTGGTATTGAAAAAAGAGCATCTGATAAAGTCGCAAAATCATTTAGCAAAAACTATAAAACAGCAATTGACAATATACAAATGAAATCTCCAAAATTCTATGAGCATTTAAATTCATATATAAAAAGGGGAAGTGGATTAATTAGATATGTAGGAGATTTAGACTGGGTTGTTGATATGGCTCGAAAAGATAACTAAAATAACTATACATCCCGTTAATTTTATTTCAATTCGATCTCAGATAAATTATTAAATAAGTTCTAACATATACTTTCAACTACTATATTATTTTTCAACACCGATTCTGATATTAGAACTATACATTTCTTTTTCGTAAGGTTGGTCCAATCAATGGTGATTTTACTAACTTGCTATTATGTCCTCGAATTATGTACTACATAAAACTCTATAGCTCTTTTCATTTTTTTAAGAATTTTCTTTCAGAAACATTTTTTATTAGTTAAAATGTAATTTATTTCTTTTTTTTCTTTTTATTAATGACACATATCAATTACTTCATAAATCCTTTTGATAAAAAGCGTTATAGGTATACTTTAGGAAAATTAAGTTTGATCTATTTGTAAATTATAGATCTTTTTTTTAATTTCTCCCACTGAAGTAGAAAATCCCCCATTGGAGTCGAACACCTCCTTATGAAGGGCAAAAACGCTCTTACAAAAAATGAAGGAGGTAACCAAAGATGTTACCAAAAAAGGAAAAAACAGAGCGATCAATTATGTCGCTTGTCCAAGCAGCAGACTATTTGTCGCTCAAGAAGAGTACGCTTTATGCTTATTGCCACAAGCATATTATTCGATTCTATAAGGTTAGGAATCGCAAAGTCTATTTCCTCAAAGAGGATCTAGACAATTTCGTTCTAAATGAAAAGAACCTTGTGAAGTCAGCCCAGCAAATTTCAGAAGAGGCCGCACAACATATCTTAAAGAAAGATGTTGGAGGTGACAAATGATGCGGAATTACAATCATCGTCTCATTAGAAGCAAACGTTGCTATAGTTTTGGAGAGGTTGCAATGATTTATGGTATAGCTGTCTGCACTGTTCGCAGGTGGAGAAGAAAAGGTCTTAAAGTGATCGATAATAATAATAAACCTTATCTTATTTATGGAAAAGAGCTTATTAGATTTTTGAAAACAACTAAAGAAAAGAGAAGAATTAAACTTAAACCAGGTCAGTTCAATTGTCTTCGTTGTAGAACAACTAGACGAAGTAAGCATAATGAAATAACAATTGTGTTTAGAAAAACAAAATTTACCAAAGGTAATCGGCAAGTTGATATACGTGGAATCTGTGAGAAATGTAATTGCAAACTAAGTCTTTTTTCTTCAGAGAAGCGATTGAAAGAGATGATTGAGAAAGGGCAAGTAATACTATCCCCAGGGCAAAGACTAATTTGGTCTGAAGGACACCCTCTATATGCACAGTTCAAGGAGTAAATTATGAATCGTAATAAAGCTGAACATTTGAGGATATTAAGGAATTATCTTCGATGGTGTAGTGGTGCTGACGGAAAAAGTGATAGCAGTATTGTAAAATATGAAAATGACATTTCTAATTTCTCTAAATTTCTTGGAACTAAGAGTTACAAAAATATTACTATCTCATTGATCGAGGAATATAAGAGTAATTTATTCAATTCTGGAGTTTCAATTTCAACATATTGCTCGAGATTGAGAAACATAAGGAAATTTCTTAGTTGGCTGTCAAATCGAAGAGGTTACAAACGAGCATTGACGGCATATAAAATTAGCTTCATGAATTCAACAGATGCACAAAGGGAGATGGCACAACATCCAAAAGTTCGAAATCTCCAGTCTATGAATTTTATTTTACAACTACATGATTCTATTCCTGATGATAATCCTCTTGGAATGAGAGATCGCGCAGCTATTTCAGCTTTGATAACGACAGGTATTCGTCATAAAGCTATTATCAGTTTACCCTTAGGCTGTGTTAACTCAGACAAAAATTATATCCATCAAGATCCACTTAAAGGTTGTCAAACTAAACGAAGCAAAAGTTTCAAATCAGTGATCTGTAATATAGATGAGCGATTTAACAAGAGTATAAGAAATTGGGAACACTATCTTCGATCAAACGGATTTGGAGATTTAGACCCATTTATTCCAAGAGCTAGACTAGTAAATGATAAGGATAGTTATTGTTATTGTGAATCTACTGAAGTTGTTCCGGAATATTGGAAATCCCATCGTAGTCTTTCTGATCTTCTTCGGAAAAGATGTCAACAAGCGGGATTGCCATATTTAGCTCCACACAATTTCAGGCACATTCTTGTGAAACATGTTAAGGAGCTTGATTTATCCCCAATGGAAAGGAAATGTTTCAGCCAATCATTAGGCCACGAGCATGAGAGGACTACCTGGAATTATGGAAAATTCAATGATGATGAAGTAATTTCGGCTGTATCGAAGATTTACTTTCAGAAAAAGGCACCTTCAAATAGCGTTACGGAAGCTGATAAAAGGAATACAGCGCATTCCTTAGCTGGAAAAAGGCAAGTGATCTTGCAAAGAAATTGGAGAAACTAAATGATAAATAATGAAATGAGGTTGAATGGGTTGAACACAGTCCCTGATACAACAAAATCTCTGACAGTTTCAGAGATCCAGAAAAATATTAACAATAACAAGCAGGGGCGCGAAAGCGTCTCTGCGGGAGGAGTTACAAATGATTAATGAAAAAGATGAATATATAAGTACAAAAGAGCTTGCAAAGCTTAAAAACATCTGTACTAAGACGATCCAACGTGCAGTTAAGAAAGATGAACTTAAACCGGACAAGGTAGGAAGAGCCTATCGTTTTACTATAGGGGCTGTAGATGAATGGTGGAAAGCAAGAAGCTCATCAAAGGTAGGAAAGAAAACCACTAATAATGACAGATCACCGTCTAAGAGCAACGATGATCTTCCATCTGAAGATAGTATCTCAACTGAGAAGAAAGCACATCAGAACGAACGATCGGTAGCCTTAATAAAGATAGATGGAGCTGATCATAAACAGAAGAGAGCTAATAATTCAGAGAGTAAACTCGATATACAATTAGCTAAGTTTGGGTTTCATCGGGATGGAAGTGGAATATTTGTATATGATAAGAGTGGAAAACTGCATTTAACTAATTTTAGTGAGTTGGAATATATCTGCAATAAGATTGTGAATGAGGAAATGATCAGGATAATTAAGATCAATGATATTACCATGGAGC